>NZ_NEJU01000051.1:0-506 GCF_002113295.1 Pseudomonas sp. B10(2017) | reverse complement strand
GGAGTGGCCGTCAGGGTGGCGGTGGTGGTGTCGACCGAGTCGTTGATCGTGGTCTGGGCCGGGGTCGGGTTCGGCGTCAGCTGCTCGAAGTTGCCGCCGGTGGCGCTTTCGATGGTCACGCTGACGGTCGAGCCGTTGTTGTAAACGTCGTTCGCTGGCGTTTCGAAGTCGACGCTACCCTGGGTCTTGCCCGCTTCGACGGTGATAGTCTGGCCGTTGGACAGGGTTACGGTCACCGGAGTCTGTGCCGGATTGCTCAGGGTCACGGTGTAGGTGATCACCCCGCCTTCGGTCACCGATGGAGTGGCCGTCAGGGTGGCGGTGGTGTTGTCGACCGAGTCGTTGATCGTGGTCTGGGCCGGGGTCGGGTTCGGCGTCAGCTGCTCGAAGTTGCCGCCGGTGGCGCTTTCGATGGTCACGCTGACGGTCGAGCCGTTGTTGTAAACGTCGTTCGCTGGCGTTTCGAAGTCGACGCTACCCTGGGTCTTGCCCGCTTCGACGGTGAT
>NZ_NEJU01000014.1:0-166527 GCF_002113295.1 Pseudomonas sp. B10(2017) | reverse complement strand
GTGGGCATCAACAACAAGGTCAACATTCATTTTCGAAGGTGGCGCTTATTCACCTTTCCGCCCTTACGGCGGGTCACTTTTTGTCAAACGCGACAAAAAGTAACCAAAAAACGCTGGCTCCTATCATCCGGCCCCTACGCTGCGCTCCGGGGTCCCCTCGCTACGGGCCTGCTCCCGGGAGTACGCGCTGCAGGCCCCATCCATGGGGCCTCAGCGCTTGACGGGCATCCATGCCCGTCACCTCCCTCCGCAGTCCCTTCGCTCGGCCTCCTGAAGTCGCAATCGGCGGCGCCTGAACTATCGCGCGCTTAAAAGCAAAAGCCGAAGCGAGAGCGAGAGCGAGAGCGAGAGCGAGAGCAAGTAAAAGAACAAAGCGGTTCGCTGTACTAGCGCGGTTTCAAGTCCATCCGGCGCAGATGGCAGGTCACTTCCTCGCGGTCGTGATACAGCTGCTTGCAGGCAATCGACACCTTGATCTTGCGCGCCTTGAAGGTCGCCTCCATGCGGTCGAGCAGCCGGCGTACTTCGGCATAGCGCTGTTTCATCGGCAGCTTCAGGTTGACCACAGCTTCACGGCACAACCCCTCGCCCAGCCAGGTCTCTATCAGCGAGGTGGTACGCGCTGGCTTCTCGACGATATCGCACACCATCCAGTCCACCGGCTGCTTCGGTTGCCAGGTGAAACCGTCGGCCATCAGGTGCTGGACCAAGCCGGTATCCATAAGGCTTTCGGCCATCGGCCCGTTGTCGATGGCGGTCACCAGCATGCCCCGGCGCACCAACTGGTAGGTCCAGCCACCCGGCGAAGCCCCCAGGTCAACGCCGGTCATGTCATCGCCCAGGCGCTGCTCCCATTGCTCGCGCGGGATGAACTGGTGCCAGGCCTCTTCCAGCTTGAGCGTCGAGCGGCTGGGCGCCTCACGGGGGAATTTCAGGCGCGGGATGCCCATGGGCCACAGCGCACTGTTGTTGGCCGGAGCAACACCGGCAAAAACCCGGCGACCGCTGATGAAGGTGAGCAGCAGGCGCGGGCGGCTGGGGTCGTCGACCAGGCGGCCGGCCTTTTCCAGGGCCTTGCGCAGTGGCACCTCGAACTTGCGGCAGAAGGTGGACAATTCCTTGCCTTCGTTGCTGTCCAGCACCTCCAGCCACAGGCTGCCGAACACCGGGAGCCCGGCCAGGTGTGCCAGCAGCACACTGATGCGGTCGCTCTCCGGCAGTTCGACATAACCGCCACGGGCCCACTGCCGCGGGAAAATCAGCTGGTTGAAGCGCAGTTCCCCCATCAAGCGCTCGGCACCGCCCTCCTCGCTACAGACAAACTCGGCACTGGCACTTTGCGGCTTGCCTTTGGCATAGCCGGCAACACCCAGGCGGGCGGCATGTTCGCTGATTTCGGCGCACACCTCACCCTCGAAACCGGGCCGGCAATGCATGAACAGGGTATTCATCTCTCACTCCACTACGGCTGGCGCGCCACAGGCGCCGGCAGGGCGGCGATGATAAAGGAAGATCGGAACCTGCGACACGCCCCGCCGGTCCAGAAAAGGGTCAGGTGGCGCAAAGCGGTCTAACCTGACCTTTCAGCCAGGTCCGTGCCGTGCGGATCGATACAGAGCGGTGCCACCGGCAAATGTTGCCAGGCACCGGCGCAGAAGGAGTTGGCAATGCCCTCGCTCGATAGCCTGAATACCCTCAAATCCCTACAGGTCGGCGACAAGACCTACCACTACTTCAGCCTCACCGAAGCCGCCCGCCAACTGGGCGACCTGCAGCGCCTGCCCATGTCGCTGAAGGTGCTGCTGGAAAACCTGCTGCGCTGGGAGGACGGCAAGACCGTCACCGGCGACGACCTGCGCGCCCTCGCCCAATGGCTGGGCGAGCGACGCTCCGACCGCGAGATCCAGTACCGCCCGGCGCGGGTACTGATGCAGGACTTTACCGGTGTGCCGGCCGTGGTCGACCTGGCCGCCATGCGCGCAGCCATGGCCAAGGCCGGCGGCGACCCGCAGCGCATCAACCCACTATCACCCGTGGACCTGGTGATCGACCATTCGGTGATGGTCGACCGCTACGGCACGCCACAGGCCTTCAGCGAAAACGTCGACATAGAAATGCAGCGCAACGGCGAGCGCTATGCCTTCCTGCGCTGGGGCCAGAGCGCCTTCGACAACTTCAGCGTGGTACCGCCGGGCACCGGCATCTGCCACCAGGTCAACCTCGAATACCTCGGCCGCACCGTCTGGACCCGCGAGGCAGATGGCCGCACCTATGCCTTCCCCGACACCCTGGTGGGTACCGACTCGCACACCACCATGATCAACGGCCTGGGCGTGCTCGGCTGGGGCGTGGGCGGCATCGAAGCGGAGGCAGCCATGCTCGGCCAGCCAGTGTCGATGCTGATCCCCGAAGTGATCGGCTTCAAGCTGACCGGCAAGCTGCGCGAAGGCATCACCGCCACCGACCTGGTGCTGACAGTGACGCAGATGCTGCGCAAGAAGGGCGTGGTGGGCAAGTTCGTCGAGTTCTATGGCGACGGCCTGGCCGAGCTGCCCTTGGCGGACCGTGCGACCATCGCCAACATGGCCCCGGAATACGGCGCCACCTGCGGCTTCTTCCCGGTCGACCAGGTGACCCTGGACTACCTGCGCCTGTCCGGCCGCCCCGAGGCGACCGTGCAACTGGTCGAGCAGTACTGCAAAGCCCAGGGCATGTGGCGGCAGCCCGGCCAGGAGCCACTGTTCAGTGACAGCCTGGCGCTGGACATGCATGAGGTCGAGGCCAGCCTGGCAGGGCCCAAAAGGCCGCAGGACCGGGTGGCCCTGGGCCAGGTCAGCCAGGCCTTCGACCACTTCATCGAACTGCAACCCAAACCGCTGGCCAAAGAAGTCAGCCGCCTGGAAAGCGAAGGTGGCGGCGGCGTGGCGGTGGGCAACGCCGACCAGGCCGGGGAGATCGACTACAGTCATCAAGGCCAGACCCACACCCTGCGCGATGGCGCCGTGGTGATTGCCGCGATCACCTCGTGTACCAATACCTCCAACCCCAGCGTGATGATGGCCGCCGGGCTGGTGGCGAAAAAGGCTCTGAAAAAAGGCCTGCAACGCAAACCCTGGGTCAAGAGTTCACTGGCGCCAGGCTCCAAGGTGGTCACCGACTACTTCAAGGCCGCCGGGCTCACCACCTATCTGGACCAACTGGGGTTCGACCTGGTCGGCTATGGCTGTACCACATGCATCGGCAACTCCGGCCCGCTGGATGAAGCGATCGAAAACGCCATCGGCAGCGCCGACCTTACGGTGGCATCGGTGCTGTCGGGCAACCGCAACTTCGAAGGCCGTGTGCACCCGCTGGTCAAGACCAACTGGCTGGCCTCGCCGCCGCTGGTGGTGGCCTATGCCTTGGCCGGCAGCGTGCGCCTGGACCTGACCCGCGAGCCGCTGGGCACCGGCAAGGATGGCCAGCCGGTATACCTGCGCGACATCTGGCCCAGCCAGCAGGAAATCGCCGCTGCCGTGGCCAAGGTCGACACGGCGATGTTCCACAAGGAATACGCCGAGGTGTTCGCCGGCGATGCACAGTGGCAGGCGATCGAGGTACCGCAGGCGGCCACCTACGTGTGGCAGGCCGACTCCACCTATATTAAGCATCCGCCGTTCTTCGAAAACATCGGCGGCCCACCCCCGCAGATCACCAACATCCAGGGTGCGCGGATCCTGGCGCTGCTGGGTGACTCGGTGACCACCGACCATATTTCGCCAGCCGGCAACATCAAGGCCGACAGCCCGGCCGGGCGCTATCTGCGTGAGCAGGGCGTGGAGCCCCGCGACTTCAACTCCTACGGTTCGCGGCGTGGCAACCATGAAGTGATGATGCGCGGTACCTTCGCCAACATCCGCATCCGCAACGAAATGCTGGCGGGCGAAGAAGGCGGCAACACCCTGCACGTGCCCAGTGGCGAGAAGCTGTCGATCTATGATGCGGCCATGCGCTACCAGCAGGAAGGCACCCCGCTGGTGGTGATCGCCGGCCAGGAGTACGGCACCGGCTCGAGCCGCGACTGGGCAGCCAAGGGTACCAACCTGCTGGGGGTCAAGGCGGTACTGGCGGAAAGCTTCGAGCGCATTCACCGCTCCAACCTGGTAGGCATGGGCGTACTGCCGCTGCAGTTCAAGGCCGGGCACAACCGCAAGCAACTGGGCCTGACCGGCAAGGAGAAGATCGATGTGCTGGGCTTGGACGGCGCACAGATCCACCCGGGCATGAGCCTGTCCTTGCGCATCACCCGCGAGGATGGGCAGCAGGAGCAGATCGAGGTGCTATGCCGGATCGATACCGTGAATGAAGTGGAGTACTTCAAGGCCGGGGGAATATTGCATTATGTGTTGCGCCAGCTGATTGCTGGTTGAGGCGGGTATGCTTGGGGCTGCTGTGCCGGCGATGGGCAGCGCAGCAGACCCAACATCGTTCAATCAGAAGGACCACTTGTGCCTCGCCTCCACCTGATCGCACTTTTACTCCTGGCGCTTGGCTACACCCTTGCCCTGAGCCACGGCAACCTCGGCATCACCACCCTGCCCACCTTTCTCGCCCTGCTTGCCGGCGCCCTGCTCGCTCGCCGCCCCCAGCGCTGGCAACAAGCCCTCGGCCACACGGTGTTCATCCTGCTGGCCATCGCCCTGGCATTGCACTGGTTGCCCGGCTTCAACGCAGCCAAGGTCATCGACGGCGTAGTCCTCAGCCCCGGCGCCCTGCCCTTCACGATGTACCTGAACCTGGACAAACCACTGATCGGCGCCTGGCTGCTGCTGGCCTGCCCTTGGTTGTTCCTGTGGCGCAGCCAGGGCCTTGCCAGCAGCTTGCTGTATGCCCTGCCCCTGACCCTGCTTGCCTGCCTGGGCGGTGCCTGGGCACTGGACATGCTGGCCTGGGCCCCGAAATGGCCCGACCAAGCCTGGCTCTGGCTGCTGAACAACCTGCTGCTGGTAAGCCTGACCGAAGAACTGTTGTTCCGCGGTTACATCCAGGCCGGCTTGCAACGGCTGCTGCGCCACCAAGGGGCAGGATTGTTCGCCGCCGCCTTGCTGTTCGGCCTGGCCCACCTGGGAGCCGGCTGGCAATGGGTGTACCTGGCCACCCTTGCCGGAATCGGCTACGGGCTGGCGTACCGCTGGGGCGGTGTGGCAGCGGCGGTACTCTGCCATTTCGCCCTTAACCTGGTGCACTTCACCCTGTTCAGCTACCCGATGCTGGCTCTTGGCTAGCTAATCGGTCATCATTCGACCTATCCGTCATGAAAAAGCAGTAAAAACGCAATAATGACGCCAACTTGCTTGAACGTGCTCGCGGGGTAAACCAGATCTCGTGCTGGCTTATTGCTGTAGATCAAGCACATTAATTATTCATTCAATAAAACCAGCGGCTTGCCGATATCTGTCGAAAGCCCTGCGGACTATCAACCCATGCGTAACAACCAGCCGATTACCCAGAGAGAACGGACTTTCCCTGCCCAGCAGCGGTTGATCTCCACCACCAATGCCAAAGGTGTGATCACTTACTGCAACGATGCCTTCATCGAGATCAGTGGTTTCACCCGCGAAGAGCTGACCGGTGCGCCGCACAACCTGGTACGCCACCCGGATGTGCCGCCAGCGGTGTTTGCCCACATGTGGCAGACCCTCAAGCAGGGCCAGCCGTGGATGGGCATCGTCAAGAACCGCTGCAAGTCTGGTGACCACTACTGGGTCAACGCCTACGTCACGCCGATCTTCGACAACAATCAGGTGGTCGGCTTCGAGTCGGTGCGGGTCAAACCTACCGCCGAGCAGGTCCGTCGCGCCGAGGCGCTGTACCAGCGCATCAACCAGGGCAAACCGCCGATACCACGCCGGGACAAGTGGCTTCCGGTGCTGCAGGACTGGCTGCCGTTCATTCTGATCAGCCAGGTAGGCTTCCTGATCGGCAACTGGCTGGGCCATTCCTGGGGCTTCGCCCTGGCTGCCGGGCTTTCCGTACCGCTGGGCCTGCTGGGTCTGAGCTGGCAACAGCGCGGCCTCAAGCGCCTGCTGCGCCTAGCCGAACAGACCACCTCCGACCCGCTGATCGCGCAGATGTACACCGACAGCCGTGGCGTGCAGGCGCGCCTGGAAATGGCCATGCTCAGCCAGGACGCGCGCATGAAAACCTGCCTGACCCGCCTGCAGGACAGCGCCGAACACCTCAGCGAACAGGCGCGCCAGTCCGACGCGCTGGCGCACAAGAGCTCTTCAGGCCTGGAGCGCCAGCGGGTGGAGACCGAGCAGGTTGCCGCTGCGGTCAACCAGATGGCCGCCACCACCCAGGAAGTGGCCAACCACGTGCAGCGCACCGCCGATGCCACCCAGGAAGCCAACCGCCTGACCAGCCAGGGTCGGCAGATTGCCGGTGAAACCCGCGAGGCCATCGAACGCCTGTCGGCGGCGGTGGGCGAGACCGGCCAGACGGTTACGCAACTGGCCAAGGACAGCGATGAGATTGGTGGGGTGGTCGACGTGATCAAGGGCATCGCCGACCAGACCAACCTGCTGGCGTTGAACGCCGCCATCGAAGCGGCACGTGCCGGTGAAATGGGCCGAGGTTTTGCCGTGGTGGCCGACGAAGTGCGCCAGCTGGCCCAGCGCACTGCCGAATCCACCGGGCAGATTCACGGCCTGATCGCCAAGCTGCAACAAACTGCCAGCAATGCCGTGCTGACCATGGAAACCGGCCATCGCCAGGCGCAGGAAGGCGTCGACCGTGTAATGCAGGCCGACGAGGCGCTGGTGGGCATCAGTGAAGCGGTGGCCAACATTACCGACATGGCCACCCAGATTGCTGCAGCGACCGAGGAGCAGACGGCAGTGGCTGACGAGATCAGCCGCAACATCAGCACCATTGCCGACCTGGCCGACCAGACTGCCGAACAGGCCCAGCACTCGGCGCTGCTCAGCGAAGAGCTGACCAGCACGGCGGGTACCCAGTACTCGCTGGTAGAGCGGTTCAACCGCTAGGGCCCTGTAGGAGCGGCCCATCGCGACACAAGGCCGCTCCTACAACGACCCCGTCCAGACTACCAATCCAGCTGCAAGCAGCTCTCGAAATAGCGCTCTTCCCCGCTCAGCGGGTCTGCAAAGCGCAGGCTCTGCGCCAGCAACTTCAGTGGCCGCTGGTAATCATCCTCTTCGTTTAGCAACTGCGGATAGAACGGGTCATTGCAGATCCCCGCCCCCAATGCCGCCATGTGCACACGCAGTTGATGGGTCTTGCCAGTCACCGGCGACAGCCCGTAACGCCACAGCTCGCCATTTTTCTCCAGCACTTCGGCCAGGGTTTCGCTGTTGGCCTCCCCCTCTACTTCATGCATGCGGAAAAACGGCTCGCCATGTACCAGGCGGCTTTTGTGCACCAGCGGGAAATCGTGCTGCGGCATGGCCGCGGCAATGGCCTGGTAGCGCTTGTCGATGCGCCGTTCGGGGAACAACCGTTGGTAGGCACTGCGACTCTGCGGGTTGGCGGAAAACAGCACGAGCCCGGCAGTGTGCCGGTCGATACGGTGCAACGGCACCAGATGCGGGTTGCCCAGGCGGCGGATCAGGCGGCGCAGCAAGGTCTGCTCGACGTATTCACCAGTCGGCGTGACTGGCAGGAAATGCGGCTTGTCGGCTACCACCAGGTGCTCATCCACATGCAGTACGGTCTCCTGCACCGGGATCGGCCGCTCGTTCGGCACCTCACGGAAGTAATGCAAACGCATACCGCGCTTGTAAGGCAGTTCGGCAGAAACCGCCCGCCCCTCGGCATCCAGCACCCGACCACGGGCAAAGCGATCGAGCCACTGGGCGCGGTCGATGGCCTTGAAATGGTCACACAGGCAGTCAAGCACCGTCGCCCAGTTACCGGGAGGCAGGCACACCGTGCTGGCTTGCTGGCGGGCGGGGTCGAAAGGCGTGGTCATGGCAGGGCTCGAAACGTTCACGGCCGCGCATTATCCCCCAAGCCCGCGCCCTCAACCAGCCTTGGCAATGGCCTCGCAGCGCTCCTTCAGCCAGCGCAACACCTGCACCGGCTCCCATCGCCCCGGGTCGTAGAGGGCATAGAGCAACCCTTGGTAACCCACCACGTCCAACCCACGGTGGTAGCCGGCACGCTGGAACAGGGCCTCGATTTCGGCGAAGCAGGTATTGAAGTGGACCTTGCCGAACGGAGTGCGGTCGTCGGTCACCAAGCCTTCGAGGCGCAGTTCCAGAACAGCGTCGGCCACCCGCTCGACGGGCATGCGGTTGACGCTGTACTTGAGTTGCTCGACATTGAGCATGGCTTTACCTCGATACTGTATTTATATACAGCATACGAACATCCCCTTGCCGCCGTCAATGCGCTTCATTGCAGGCCCGGCAGATAGCCGGTGCCTTTGCGGATGGTCAGCACCTGGCGTCGTGGGGCGCTACGCGACACAGCCAGGTGCACCCAGTTATCGAATTCGAGGATCAGCTGGTCGAAGGGGATGGCGCTTTCGCTGATACGGCGCACCACCTCGCGCGGGCTCACTTCAATCACCGTGAAGTCAGCCGCCAGCCCCTGCAGATGCTTGCTCGTCAACGCCCCGCCAATGCGCTGGTTGACTGCGGGGCTGCGATAGCCGCTGCTGACGATGATTGGTGCGCCGAACAACGCACGCACCTGCTCCAGTGCATTGCACAGCAACTGCAGGTTGGCACGCGCTTCAGCGGGAGGATTGTTGTCGAGCCCTTCCCTGGCGGCGAGCTGCGAAATGGTCATTTCATCGAGGGTGAAATGGGGAGAAATGCGCATGGCTGGATTCCTGATGACCGGTGATGGATGCCGGCCTCAACGTGCCGGCAGCGGATCATCACAACGCAACACACTGCATGGAGCAGGGACAAACCTCCCCTGGCGCTGTTACTGCTCGAGAAACGCCACCACCTGTCCGGCATCGAACGGCCAGTGCAGCTCGGCGCCATTGTCACAGCGGCGCAGCACCGGAATGATCAGGCCATAGCGCTCGTACATGGCTTCGTTCTCGGCAATGTCGACCAGCTCCACCAGCAGGCCATGGTCGACGAAGGGCATCAGCACGGCCTCGGCCACTTCACAAAGGTGGCAGCCGAGGGTGCCGAACAGTTGGCATTCAGGCAGCATGGGGGCAAGTCCGATGTGACAGGGAGAAACCTATTCTAGGTCCGTCCTGCCCCCCGTGCACCTGACGTGGCTCAATCCTGGCTGGTGGCGCCGATACGGTGCAGCGACAGGTCCGCGCCCTGGAACTCCTGCTCATGGCTCAAGCGCAGCCCGTGCAGCGCGCGGATTGCACCATACACGGCAAAACCGCCAGCCAGTGCTACCACCACGCCCATCAGGCTGCCCAGCAACTGGCTGGCCAGACTGACACCGCCCATGCCACCCAGCAGCTCCTGGCCGAAGATGCCGCAGGCCAGGCCGCCCCACACACCGCACAGACCATGCAAGGGCCACACACCCAGCACATCGTCGATCTTCCAGCGGTTCTGCGCCGCAGTGAAGGTCCAGACGAACAGCGCGCCCGCCACCAGGCCGGTGGCCAGCGCACCGATCGGGTGCATCAGGTCGGAACCTGCACAAACCGCCACCAGCCCGGCCAGCGGCCCGTTATGCAGGAAGCCCGGGTCGTTACGGCCGGCCAGCAGGGCCGACAGGGTGCCACCGACCATGGCCATCAGCGAGTTGATCGCCACCAGGCCGCTGACACCCTGCAACGTCTGGGCACTCATGACGTTGAAGCCGAACCAGCCGATGATCAGGATCCACGACCCCAATGCCAGAAAGGGTATGCTCGACGGCGCAAACGCCACCAGCCGGCCATCGCGGTAGCGCCCGCGGCGCGCGCCCAGCAGCAACACCGCCGCCAGCGCCAGCCAGCCGCCCATGGCATGCACCACTACCGAGCCGGCAAAGTCATGGAACGGCGCGCCGAAGCGTGCCTGCAACCAGGCCTGAACGCCCAGGTTGCCGTTCCACACCACGCCCTCGAAGAACGGGTAGATGAACGCCACGATCAACGCCGTGGCACACAGTTGCGGCACGAAGCGCGCCCGCTCGGCGATACCCCCGGAGATGATCGCCGGGATCGCCGCGGCGAAGGTCAGCAGGAAGAAGCACTTGACCAGCGCATAGCCATGGTCGGCCGCCAGCGCCGCCGCCGGCTGGAAGAAGCTGACACCGTAGGCGATCCAGTAACCGATGAAAAAGTACACCAGTGCCGAGATAGCGAAGTCGCTGAGAATTTTCGACAAGGCGTTGACCTGGTTCTTGTGGCGCACCGTGCCCACTTCGAGAAACGCGAAGCCGGCGTGCATGGCCAGCACCAGGATGGCGCCCATGAGAATGAACAGGGTGTTGGAACCGTGGACCAGGGAGTCCATCGCGCTGTGCATGTTTTCCATGAAATAGGCAGACCTGCTGAAAAAGGCACCAGGACAGTTCAAGAACCTGCATCCCTGCACCGAATCGGTGCCAGCCCCCTGCCCTGTTTCGGTGAGCCGGGCGGAGCCTGCGTGGTTTTTTCTTGGGTTTGTCGTGGATTGGGTTAAGGTTTATCGGTATCCGCTGCGCTGGCGCCCTGAATCGGCGCAATACCCGCCTGGGGCGCCCCGCAACGTGGCAAAGGCTTAGCAAGGCCCATACCAGCGCCGGCACTTGAACCTTCCGCGCGTGCTATCACTCGAACTACCAACATCCATCGACAGGGAGACACCCATGGCCAGCAAATCGGCAAAGACTGCACAAGAGATATTGATGGCTGACTTCCAGGCACTGGTCCGCGATACCGAGAAGCTGCTGGCCGACACCGCCAACCTGGCCGGCGACCAGGCTGACGAGTTGCGCGCACAGATCCACGATCGCCTGGCCCAGGCCCGCGAAAACCTGCAGCTGACCCAGGACTCGGTGCGCGAGCGCGGCCACGCAGCACTGGGCAGTGCCGAACAGTACGTGCAGGAAAAACCATGGCAGGCGATCGGCATTGCCGCGGGCGTCGGCCTCTTGATCGGCCTGCTGGCCAACCGGCGCTAAGGGGTTCCCATGGAGAACGACGCCAACGGCGCCAGCGCCTCGGGCAAGCGCCTGGGCGCGGCTGCCCTGGGGCTGCTGCACAGCCATATCGAATTGTTCGGCATCGAGTTGCAGGAGCAGAAGGGTCGCACATTGAGCTTGCTGCTGTTCGCTGGCCTGGCCCTGGTATTCGCCCTGCTGCTGCTGACGGCGCTGTCCGGGCTGTTGCTGGTGTTGCTGTGGGACAGCTATCGCCTGGCCGGCATCATCGGCTTGTGCGTGTTCTACGGCATCGCCGCGCTGTATTGCGGCCTGCGCCTGAAAGCAGCGGTGTTCGACGAGTCGTCGCCCTTCGGCGCCACCCTAGAGGAACTTGCCAAGGACCGGGAGCGCCTGTTGCCATGAGCCTGCCAGAACTGCCAAACACCCGTAACCCGCGTGAACTGCGCAAGGCGCTGCTGCGCCTGCGCATGGAAATGCACCGCCAGGAAATCCGCCACGAGTCCGCGCAGTTGCTGGAGCCGCTGCGCCGGGTGCGCGGCATGGGCAGCTCGCTGCAAGACGGGCTGGGCATCAAGCATGCGCCACTGTGGGGGATTGGCGCCGTGGTGGCGCTGGGCTTCCTCACCGGCAAAGGTGTGCGCAGCGGCAACCTGGCGCGGCTGTTGCGCCTGGGCACCGGCCTGCTGCCGCTGCTGCGCCTGTACCTGCAAGGCAGCCGCCGCCCCTGAGCGTTTTCCGTCGACAGCACCGGCCCTGTCGCCGGCATGCCGGCTCCCACCTCGACCGCATCGGTCTCACGCCATGTGCGATTCCTGTGGGAGCCGGCTTGCCGGCGATAGGGCCCTTACAGGCTTACCCCTTGCGCTGCCCTTCCGGACACCGGAAGCTATACCCCTCGATCCACAGGAGACCGCGCCTTGGACTGGCACACCCTGCTCACCCGCGAACGCTTGGGCAAAGCCCTGTACAGCGCCGATGAACTCGGGCGCAGCCCCTTTCACAAGGACCACGACCGCATCATCTTCTCCGGAGCCTTCCGCCGTCTCGGGCGCAAGACCCAGGTGCACCCTGTTTCCAGCAACGACCATATCCACACACGCCTGACCCACTCGCTGGAAGTCAGCTGCGTTGGCCGCTCGCTGGGCATGCGCGTCGGCGAAACCCTGCGCGACAGCCTGCCGGACTGGTGCGCCCCCAGCGACTTGGGGATGATCGTGCAGTCGGCCTGCCTGGCCCATGACATCGGCAACCCACCGTTCGGTCACTCTGGCGAAGACGCCATCCGCCACTGGTTCCAGCAGGCCGCCGGGCGTGGCTGGCTGGACGACATGAGCGACGACGAGCGCGCCGACTTCCTCAACTTCGAAGGCAATGCCCAAGGCTTTCGCGTACTCACCCAGCTGGAGTACCACCAGTTCGACGGCGGTACCCGGCTGACCTATGCCACCCTCGGTACTTACCTGAAGTACCCATGGAGCGCACGCCACGCCGACGCCCTGGGCTACAAGAAGCACAAGTTCGGCAGTTACCAGAGCGAGCTGCCACTGCTCGAGCAGATCGCCCGCAAGCTCGGCCTGCCGCAACTGGAACACCAGCGCTGGGCGCGCCACCCGCTGGTCTACCTGATGGAGGCTGCGGATGACATCTGCTACGCGCTGATCGACCTGGAAGACGGCCTGGAAATGGAGCTGTTGCAGTACGCTGAAGTCGAAGCGCTGTTGCTCGACCTGGTCGGCGATGACCTGCCGGAAACCTACCGCCAGCTCGGCCCTGGCGACTCCCGGCGGCGCAAGCTGGCGATCCTGCGCGGCAAGGCCATCGAGCACCTGACCAACGCTGCCGCTCGCGCCTTCGTCGAGCAGCAGCAGGCCTTGCTGGCCGGCCAGCTTGCGGGCGACCTGGTCGAACACATGCACGGCCCGGCCAAGCGCTGCGTGCTGCAGGCCAAGGCCATGGCACGCAACAAGATCTTCCAGGACAAGCGCAAGACCCTGCACGAAATCGGCGCCTACACCACGCTGGAGATCCTGCTGAACACCTTCTGCGGGGCGGCCCTCGAGCAGCACGGTGGGCGCACACCCTCGTTCAAGAGCCGCCGGGTACTGGACCTGATCGGCAACAATGCCCCCGACCCGCACGGCTCGCTGCACAGCGCCTTCCTGCGCATGATCGACTTCATCGCCGGGATGACCGACAGCTATGCCAGCGAAATGGCCCGGGAAATGACCGGGCGCTCCAGCCCGACTTGAGCCCTGACGGTGCAACCCGGGCATTGCCCGGAGCTGCACCGTACTTTGTGGGAAACTTCCTACATACACTGGCGACAAGTTAAACAACACGAATAAAAATAAATGAAAAGTTACCAATCACGTTTTGACATTGAGTTAAATGTGCCTGGTTCGTAGCCCGAATTGTTTTATCTTGTAAGCCATTTCCCATATAGGGCTAATAGCCCTTCCTCGCATGCCCGATGACTTTCAACTGCGATAAGGTGCCGCCTGTCATCCTCAATCGCCCGCAGGGAAGTTGAACATGCATTCCATATTTATCGTCGACGACCATCCCGTCATCCGCCTGGCCGTTCGTATGTTGCTGGAAAACCAGAATTACAAGGTTGTCGGCGAGTCGGACAACGGCGTTGACGCCATGCAGATGATTCGCGAAACCTCGCCCGACCTGGTCATCCTCGACATCAGCATCCCCAAGCTGGACGGGCTGGAGGTGCTTGCCCGGTTCCAGGCCATGGCCCTGCCCCTGAAGGTGCTGGTACTGACCGCGCAATCTCCCGCATTGTTTGCCGTACGCTGCATGCACTCGGGTGCTGCAGGCTATGTGTGCAAACAGGAAGACCTGAGCGAACTGCTCAGTGCAATCAAGGCCGTGCTGGCTGGTTACAACTATTTCCCCAGCCAGGCAATCAAGCATGACCATGCGGTAGATGCCGACTTGCAACTTTTCCGCCAGGTAAATGACCGCGAACTGATGGTACTGCAACTATTCGCCCAAGGCCGCAGCAACAAGGAAATTGCCAAGGGCATGTTCCTCAGCAGCAAGACCGTCAGTACCTACAAGAAGCGCCTCATGCACAAACTTCAGGTCAATACGCTGGTCGACCTGATTGAAATGGCCAAACGCAACGCGCTGGTCTGAGGGTAGTCATGGCGCAGCTCATAGTTCGCCTGCTGTTCACCCTGCTCCTGTTCAGCAGCGTGGCACAGGCGACCCACCACGAAGCTTCATCCTATACCTTGCTGGCACGCTCATCGGCCAGGCCGGCATTGCCTGCGCTCACCGACGAGCAACGGCAATGGCTCGAAGGCCGTCAGGAACTGGTGCTGGGTACCTCGGCACCGGACTACCCACCATTCGACATCACCAGTGGGGGCCGCGACTACCAAGGCCTTACCGCCGAGTATGCGAACCTGATCGGCAACGCCCTGCAGTTGCCCGTGCGTGTGCTGCGCTTTTCCAGCCGGCAAGCGGCGGTGGAGGCGCTGCGCCAGGGCGATATCGACCTGCTTGGCAGCGCCAATGGCTACGAAGCGGCCAGCGATGGCCTTGCCCTGTCGCACCCCTATGCCATCGACCAACCGGTGCTGGTAACCCGCGAGGACGAAAGCCGGGCGCTGGACATGGGCCTGGCCGGCATGCGCCTGGGCATGCTCTACCACTACCTGCCGCGGCAGGAGGTGAAAAGCGCCTACCCCAAGGCCGAGCTGCTGGCCTTCGGCTCATCCAGCGAGGCCTTGAGTGCCGTGGCGTTCGGCCAGGCCGACGTGTTCATCGGCGATACCATTTCCACCCACTACCAGCTCAATCGCGGCCACCTGCCACGTCTGCGCATGGCCAGTTTCGGCAAGCACGAAGCCATCGGCTTCGGTTTTGCCCTGCGCCACGAGGACAGGGTGCTGATGCAGATGGTGAACGCCACCCTGGACAGACAGACTTCGGCCATACGCGCCAGTATCTTCAAACGCTGGAGCGCTGGTAGCGACCAACTGCTGACCGACCGCAAGCTGCAACTGACCGACACCGAAGAACAATGGCTGAAGGACCACCCGGTGATGCGTGTGGCAATCGATGACACCGCTGCACCTGTCTCGTATTTCGATGGCTCGGGGCATTTTCGCGGCATCACCGCTGACCTGCTCGAACTCCTTCGCTTGCGCACCGGCTTGCGTTTCGAGGTACAGCGCGCCAGCGGCCTTGCCGACATGATTGCCCGCCTCAAGGATGGCCGCGCCGATGTCATCGCTGCACTGGCCACCGGCGGGGTGAACGAAGACGACCTGCAAATCAGCCAGCCCTACCTTGAAAGCGCCTATGTGCTGGTCAGCCGCAAGGACAAACAACCCCTCACCTCGCTGGAACAACTGCAGGGTCATCGCATCGCCATCACCCGCTACAGCGCCATGGACGCCATGCTGTCGAGGCACTATCCGCAAATCGGCTGGGTCGAGACCGAAAGCTCGTTCTATTCCATGGCGTTGCTCAACAGCGGTGCCGTCGATGCAGTGATCACCACTTTGATCGACGCCAACCACGCGCTGGCCGGCAACCCGGAACTGGTCATCCGGGCCACCGTCGGCAGCGAACCCGCCAACTTCGCCATGGCCACCAGTGCCCCATCGCAGGTGCTGGTGTCGATCCTCGACAAGGCGCTGCTGAGCATCTCGCCGGAAGAACTGGGGGTCATCAACAACCGCTGGCGCGGCTTCAGCCTGCACGAGGATGGCAATGACCACGGCTACCGCAGGCTGGCGATTCAAGTGGTACTGGGCACCGCCGTGCTATTGCTCCTGGCCTTGCTGTGGAATGCCCGCCTGCGTCTGCAGATTCGCCAACGGCAACGTGCCGAACGGGCGCTGAACGACCAGTTGGCATTCATGCGCGCCCTGCTCAACGGCACACCCCACCCCATGTACGTGCGTGACCGCGAGGGCCGCCTGCAAAGCTGCAACTACAGCTACCTCGAAGCCGTGCAGGCCCGGTCCGAGGAGGTCATCGGCAAGAACCTGGAAGGTAGCCTGTTCGCCGATAGCGAGCAGACCCGGCAGATCCACGCCGATTACCTGAAGGTGATGGCCGAAGGCTCGCCACTGATCATGGACCGGCCACTACGGATCCAGGGCCGGGAAATGACCATCTACCACTGGATTCTGCCGTACCGCGACTCACTGGGTGTGGTACAGGGCATCATCGGTGGCTGGATCGACATCAGCGAACGCCGCCATCTGGTCATGGAGCTGCGCCAGGCCAAGCAGCAGGCCGACGATGCGAACCGCGCCAAAAGCACGTTCCTGGCCACCATCAGCCATGAAATCCGTACCCCGATGAATGCGGTCATCGGCATGCTCGAGCTGGCAGTCAAGCGCGCCGACCAAGGCCGGGTAGACCGCAGCGCGCTGGAACTGGCCCACCATTCGGCCAAGGACCTGCTGGGCCTGATCGGCGATATCCTCGACATCGTGCGCATCGAGTCGGGGCACTTGTCCCTTGCCCCGGAGGCCGTCGACCTTGCAGCCCTGGTCGAATCGGTGGGGCGCATTTTCGAAGGCCAGGCGCGGCAGAAAGGCCTGGCCCTGGAGGTTATGATCGCACCGGCCGCACGCTGCCATGCCCTGCTTGACCCCCTGCGCTTCAAGCAGGTCCTGTCCAACCTGGTAAGCAACGCCATCAAGTTTACCGAGCATGGCCAGGTGCGCATCTGCGTCGGCCTGGTGGACGACGGCACCACCACCCCTGCCGTGCTGGAGCTGGAAGTACGCGACAGCGGCATCGGCATCCACGCAGATGACCTGCAACGCCTGTTCAACCCGTTCATCCAGGCCAACCCGCATAGCCAGAGCGCCCGTGCGGGTACCGGGCTGGGCCTGGCCATCTGTCGCAACCTGTGCGAAATGATGGGCGGCAGCCTGACCATCAAGAGCCTGGAGGATGTCGGCACCCAGGTGCGACTGAAGATGCCACTGCAGCGGGTTGACGCTGCGGCGCAGCCGGCCCGGCAGATAGAGAACCTCGATGTGCCCGACCCTAGGCTGAACGTGCTGGTGATCGACGACCATCCAGCCAACCTGCAATTGATGGCACAGCAGCTTGGCTACCTGGGGCTGAAGCACACCAGCGCCCGCGACGGTCGCGAAGGCTTGGCCACCTGGCGGGCGGGCGACTTCGATGTGCTGGTGCTCGACTGCAACATGCCGCACATGAACGGCTACCAGCTGGCCACCGCCGTACGCACCGAGGAACGCCATGGCAAGCGGCCGCGCTGCACCATTCTCGGCTACACCGCCAACGCACAGCCGGAGGTACGCCGCAAGTGCCTGAGCGCCGGCATGGACGACTGCCTGCTCAAGCCGATCAGCCTGGGCACGCTCAGCCAGCGCCTGGCCGGCATACGCCCGCACCGCCAACACAAACCGCGGCGCAAGCTGTACCACCTGGACGGCCTGGCCACAGTGGTCGGCCAAGACCCGAACGACCGCCAGCGCTTCCTGCAGGCGTTGCAGCAGAGCCTGCAGGCCGACCTGGCCACCTTGATGGCACTGAATCCGCAGAACGACAGCGATGCCATTGCCGAACAGGCGCACAAGGTGCTCAGCGCCGCGCGGATGCTGGAAGCCCCCGCACTGATGAAGGCCTGCGAAGCCCTGGAAGCAAGCGGCTTGCCTACCGCCCAGTTGCGCCTGCGGCGCCAGGCACTGGCGCGACATATGCGCCGGGTAGAACGTGCCCTGGCCAAGGAACTGGCCACGGGCACCTGCACACAAGCAGGCAGCCACGCGTGTTAACTGGTAGACTGCGCGGCGTTATTACCTAAGAGGATTGTTTCATGGCCACAAACCGCTCCCGTCGTCTGCGCAAGAAGCTGTGTGTCGACGAGTTTCAGGAATTGGGCTTCGAGCTGAACCTGGAATTCAAGGAAGATCTGGATGACCAGGCAATCGATGCTTTCCTCGACGCGTTCCTGGCAGAAGCCATGGATGCCAATGGCCTGGACTATGTAGGCGGTGACGATTTCGGCCTGGTGTGCTCGGTCAAACGTGGCTCGGTCAGCGAAGAACAGCGTGCAGCCGTTGAAGCCTGGCTCAAAGGCCGTAGCGAACTGACCAAGATCGAAGTCAGCCCGCTGCTGGACGCCTGGTACCCGGAAAAGCCGATCAACAAGGCCGAGTAATACCGGCCCGGCTCGATCGCTGAAAAGGCCACCCCAAGGGTGGCCTTTTTTATTGGGGGTGCTTTTCCGTCGAACGTGGCGCATCGTCGCTGCGCTTGGGGCATAATGCGTATTCTTTCACCCTGGGGCCATCATCCCTTACAGCCCCAATGCCCTTTTCCCTCGCCGTAGGGTATTTATCGATCATGATCAAAACGCTTCGTCCCCTCGTTCTTGCCGGCCTGCTGTTGCCACTCGCCCTGCCCAGCCAGGCCGCCGCCGTCAACACCACGCTGCCTGCCAAGGTGCAGCAGGCCCTCAAGGCCAACAAGCTGCAGGATTCTGCCCTGTCACTGGTGATGCTGCCGCTTGACGGCCCCGGCACACCGACCGTGTTCAATGCCGATGTCTCGGTCAACCCGGCCTCGACCATGAAACTGGTCACCACCTACGCCGCCCTCGAACTGCTGGGCCCGACCTTCCAGTGGAAAACCGAGTTCTACACCGACGGCACCCTCAGCAACGGTGTACTCAACGGCAACCTGTACCTCAAGGGTGGCGGCGACCCAAAACTGAACATGGAGAAGCTGTGGCTGCTGATGCGTGACCTGCGCGCCAATGGCGTGCGCACCATCACCGGCGACCTGGTTCTGGACCGCAGCCACTTCGTGCAGCCCAATCTGCCGCAGTTCAACGACGACGGCGGCGATGTGAACAAGCCGTTCCTGGTCAAGCCCGACTCGCTGCTGGTCAACCTCAAGGCCCTGCGTTTCGTGGCCCGCAACGATGGCGGCAAGGTCACCATCGCGGTCGAACCGCCGATTGCCAGCATCCGCATCGATAACCAGGTCAAGGCGGTGGCCTCCAAACAGTGCTCGGGTGACGTGCGCTACAACCCGGTGCAACAGGCCGATGGCATCAGCGTAACGGTCAGCGGCCAGCTGGGTGACGGCTGCAACTCGCAGACCTACCTGTCACTGCTCGATCACCAGACCTACGCCGCCGGTGCCGTGCGCGCTATATGGAACGAGCTGGGTGGCAGCATCCAGGGTGGCGACCGCTTCGAGAACGTGCCCAAGGGCGCTCGCCTGCTGGCCCGTGCCTTCTCGCCAGACCTGGTGGAAGTGATCCGCGACATCAACAAATACAGCAACAACACCATGGCTCAGCAGCTGTTCCTGAGCCTTGGTGCACAGTTCCGCACCGATGCCGACGGTGACGACGCTCGCGCTGCCCAGCGCGTGGTGCGCCAGTGGCTGGCGAAGAAGGGCATTACAGCCCCGCACCTGGTGATGGAAAACGGTTCCGGCCTGTCGCGCGCCGAACGGGTCAGCACTCGGGAAATGGCCGCGATGCTGCAGGCCGCCTGGAAGAGTCCTTATGCTGCCGAATTCATGAGCTCGATGCCGCTGGTGGGTATGGACGGCACCATGCGCAAGCGCCTGAAGCGTACCGCCATGACCGGCGAAGGGCACATCAAGACCGGCACGCTGAACACCGTGCGGGCAATTGCCGGCTTCAGCCGTGACAGCAACGGCCATACCTGGGCAGTGGCGGCGATCCTCAACGATCCGAAACCGTGGGGCGCCTCGCAGGTGCTCGACCAGGTGCTGCTGGACCTGTACCGCCAGCCGAAACTGGCCGGCAGCACAGCGGCCAACTGATAGGTATAGGTAGCCAGTACCGGCCTCTTCGCGGGCTTGCCCGCTCCCACAGGTATTGCACCAAGTTCAATAACGGTGCAGTACCTGTGGGAGCGGGCAAGCCCGCGAAGGGGCCGGTACCGACAACCAAAAACGATCAGGCCAACTCCCCCTCCACACGATCCCGCCCGGCCTGCTTGGCCGCATATACGCCGGCATCAGCCCGCAACAGCAAGGCATCGGCCCCCTCCCCCGGTCGCCAGCCCGCCACACCAAAACTCGCGGTCACCCTGCCCACGCCTTCCACCGGCACATTGCGCACCCCATGCCACAGCTCCAGCGCCAGCAACCGGGCCTGCTCGGCATCGCTGCCGGGGCACAGCACCATGAACTCCTCGCCGCCCAGCCGGCAGAACACATCGGTACGCCGCAAACGCTGGCCGATACGCAGGCACAAGCTACGCAGCACGCGGTCGCCGACGGCATGGCCGAAATGGTCGTTGATGCGCTTGAAGTGATCGATATCGAGCATGATCACCGCCAGTGCCAGGCCATCGCGCTGGGCACGTTCCAGTTCGAGCTTGAGCCGCTCCTGGAAGTAACGGCGGTTATGGATGCCGGTCAGCGAGTCGGTCACCGACAGCGCACGCAACTCTTCCTCCACGCCCTTGAGGTCGGAGATGTCGGTCAGGTAGCCATGCCACAAGGTGCACCCCTGCTCGCCCACCTCCGGTGTCGCCTCGCCACGCACCCAGCGCAGCCCGGCACGCGGCAGGCAGACCCGGTATTCTTCGCGCCAGGGCGACAGGTGTTCGGCCGAGTAACGCACCGAGCGGCGCACGCGCTCCAGGTCATCCGGGTGGATGCGCTCGAATACCGCCGTGGCATCCTCGCGCAACTGCTGCAGGTCAATTTCGTATATGTCGTACAGGCCCATGCTGGCATACGGAAAGCAGGAATGGCCGTTGCCATCCAGGCGGTACTGATATATGCCGCCCGGCACCTCGGCACTGAGCTTTTCCAGAAGGCGGTCACGGGCCGCCAGCGCCTCATGCACCCGACGCCGTTCGGTGACATCGATGCAGATCGCCAGGTAACCGATCCACAACCCCTGTTCATCGAGCATGGCGGTGACCAGCATGTTGGCCACCAGTTGGCTGCCATCGGCGCGTAACAAGGTCCACTCCCCCGGCTCGGCGCCATGCTCCTGCACCGTTTCGGCGAACATGGCCTGGCCACCTTCAATCGGTCGGCCGTAACGCAGGCTCAAGGCATGGGTACGCAGGCTCAATTCCTCGGGCAGCACCAGGTCCTCCAGGCGCAGCTGGCCGATCGCCTCGCTGGCGGGGTAACCGAGCATGCGTTCGGCGCCGGCGTTGAATGTACTGACCACGCCCTTGAGGTTGGTGGCGATGATCGCCACCTGGGTTGCGGCATCCAGCACGCTGCGCAGCTGGTTGTGGGTGCCACGCAGTGACTGCTCGCTGACCCGCAGCTCGGCAGTGCGCTGCTCGACCAGGGCCAAGGCACGCTGGCGCTGGCTGAACAGGTTGTAGAGCAAGATACTGAGCAGCAGGCTCAACAAGCCGCCCAGCAGGCTCACGGCCAACACCGCGGAGGAACGGTTGGCGCGCACGAAGGCCAGACTCGGCCGGATACTCAGCTGGAAGTGGTGGTCAGCCAGGTGCAACAGCTGGTTGGTGGCCAGCGGCAGGGGGGCGACCGGGTTCTGCGAATCGAACATCACTTCGGGGCCATGCAGCCCGGTGGGGTCGACGATACGGACTACCAGGTTGTCGTCCGCCGAAACCGGGCGCCCGTCACTGACCAGTTCACGCATGCTAAGCAAGGCCGTCACATAGCCCACTGCCGCGCCGCGGGGGTTGGCATCGGAAAACACCGGCGCCACCATCAGCAGGCCACGCGCATCCGAGCTGGTATCGAACATGGGCAGTGGCTCGGAAACCGCCATGCTGCCCGGCCCCAACGCCCGCGACAGGGCCGCCAGGGGCTCTTCCTGGCCGGCGAGGTCCAGCCCATAGGGCAGCCCGGGCAATTCACCCGACTGGGTATAGAGTACCGGGAAGTAATGGTCGCGCTGGGGGGATGGCCGCCACTGGCCTTGCTGATCCTGGTCGCGGATCACATAGCCCGGACCGGAATGCGCACTGGCCTGGCGCTCGAACTCGGCGCGTTGCGCGGCTTCGACACGCGGCGCCCAGGCGTAGGCCAGGGTCCGCTGCAGCAATGGCCTGGCGTAGCCGTCGAACTCGTGTGGGGTGATTTCGTTGGAAAAGCTGAAAAACCGCCGCAGCCCGTCCAGGCGCTGCTGCTGTTCGTCAAACCGCTCGGCGATACGGCTGAAACGCTCGCTGGCCAGCAGCTCGAAGCGCTGGCGCAGCTGCTGCTTGTAGAAGGTTTGCGTGGCTAACGCCAGGACGGCCGTCAACAGGCCGCCTACGACCAGGGCAACCAGGGCCACCGCCCAGGCGGACACCGC
The DNA here is from genome assembly GCF_002113295.1 of Pseudomonas sp. B10(2017). Lineage (NCBI taxonomy): Bacteria > Pseudomonadati > Pseudomonadota > Gammaproteobacteria > Pseudomonadales > Pseudomonadaceae > Pseudomonas > Pseudomonas sp. B10(2017). The sequence goes on along the minus strand of NZ_NEJU01000014.1, from coordinate 144,161 downwards.
CTCTGTGCACAGGCCAAGCAACCGCGCACGCACGCCACCCTTTGACATACACCCATCTCGTCACGTCAGCGTCCTGCGGATTATCTTGCCCTGCACTCAGTTATAGCTATTGGCCATTAGCCGTGCAATGTACCTCGTCGCCTCAACGAAGCTGCAGACGCCAGGCGCGATGGATACGGTTATTGCGAGCGAAGTCCGGGTCCAGGGTCTGGGCCGTGATTTCCTCCACCGCGTAACGCGCCATCAGGTGCTCGTCCAGCTGGAACTTGCGGAAGTTGTTGGAGAAATACAGCACGCCACCCGGCGCCAGGCGGGCCATGGCCAGGTCCAGCAACTGCACGTGGTCACGCTGAACGTCGAACACGCCTTCCATGCGCTTGGAGTTGGAGAAGGTCGGCGGGTCGATGAAGATCAGGTCGTAGCTGTCGCGGTTGCCTTCCAGCCAGGCCATCACATCGCCCTGCTCCAGGCGGTTGCGTTCGGAGAAGCCATTGAGCGCCAGGTTGCGCCGCGCCCAGTCCAGGTAGGTTTTCGACAGGTCGACGCTGGTGGTGCTGCGCGCGCCGCCCTTGGCCGCATGCACGGTCGCCGTGGCGGTGTAGCAGAACAGGTTGAGGAAGCGCTTGCCGGCTGCTTCGCGCTGGATGCGCATGCGCATCGGGCGATGGTCGAGGAACAGGCCGGTGTCGAGGTAGTCGGTGAGGTTGACCAGCAGCTTGACGCCGCCTTCGTTCACTTCCTGGAAGCGGCCTTCGGTAGCCTGACGCTCGTACTGGCGCGTGCCGCTCTGCCGCTCGCGACGCTTGAGCACCACACGCTGCGGCGAAATGCCCAGGGCCTGCGGGATGGCTGCCAGCGCGTCGAGCAGGCGTGCCTGGGCCTTGTCCGGGTCGACCGAACGTGGCGCGGCGTATTCCTGCACGTGAACCCAGTCCTGGTACAGGTCGACCGCCAGGGCGTATTCGGGCATGTCGGCATCGTACAGGCGGTAGCAATCGACCTGCTCACGGCGGGCCCACTTGCCCAGTTGCCGGAGGTTTTTCTGCAGGCGGTTGGCGAACATCTGCGCCCCTTCCGACAGGCGCGCCGGTTCGCTGGCTGGTGCTGCCTGCTGGCGGGTTTCCGTGCCTTCAGGCTGCGCCTCGCGGCGCTCGCCGGTAACGAACTGGTCGGGCTGCACCTTGAACAACAGCAGCTTGCACGGCAAGGCGCCGTTCCAGAACGCGTACTGCTTGTGGCTGCGAATACCCATGCGCTTGCCCAGCTGCGGCGCGCCGGTGAACACCGCCGCCTCCCAGCCCATGCAGGCCTGGCGCAGGCGCTCGCCGAGGTTCTGGTAGAGATACAGCAGGCTGGCTTCGTCACCCAGGCGCTCGCCATAGGGAGGGTTGCTGATGACCAGGCCTTTCTGGTTCTGGTCCGGGCGCGGCTCGAAGGTGCTGACTTCGCCCTGGTAGATCTTCACCCAGTCACCCAGGCCGGCGCGCTCGACGTTGTTGCGGCCTGGCTGGATCAGCCGCGGGTCGGCTTCGTAACCACGGATCCACAGCGGCGGTTTGGCCAGACCGGCCTGTGCCCGCGCCTGCGCCTCGTCATGCACCTTGCGCCACAACGCCGGTACATGGCCGAGCCAGGCACTGAAGCCCCAGCGTTCACGTTTCAGGTTGGGCGCGATATCTGCGGCGATCATCGCCGCTTCGACCAGGAAGGTACCCACACCGCACATCGGGTCGGCCAGCGCGCCACCTTCGGCGGCAATGCGCGGCCAGCCGGCGCGGATCAGCACCGCCGCCGCCAGGTTTTCCTTCAGCGGCGCGGCGCCTTGCTGCAGGCGGTAGCCACGCTGGTGCAGGCTGTGCCCGGAAAGGTCGAGGGAGAGAATGGCTTCGCCACGGTCCAGGCGCAGGTGCACGCGCACATCAGGGTCGATCTTTTCCACCGACGGGCGCAGGCCTTCGCGGTTGCGCAGCTTGTCGACGATCGCATCCTTGACCTTCAGCGCACCGAAGTGGGTGTTGTCGATACCCGAACCATGGCCGCTGAACTCCACCGCGAGGGTGCCATCGGCCGCCAGGTGATCGGCCCAGTCGACCGCGTGCACGCCGTCGTAGAGGTCGTCGGCGTTCTTAATGGAGAAGCGCTTGAGTACCAGCAGCACCCGGTTGGCCAGGCGTGACCACAGGCACAGGCGGTAGGCGGTTTCCATGTCGGCGGCGCCACGAATGGCCGAGGTGTGCTCGCGCACGTCATCCAGGCCGAGGCCCCGCGCTTCTTCGGCAAGCAGGCCTTCCAGGCCTTTGGGGCAAGTGAGGTAAAGTTCGAAACGGTCCGACATGAGTAATCCAGCGCCTTGGGCTATTTGACTGACGGGGCGACGCATCGCCCCGCGATGTTTGCCCGCACACCTTTCCAGCAGGCGTGCGGGTGGCCTTTCCCGGCACACAAGCGTGCGGTGGAAGGCCGGGCCGCCTGACCGATCTGTGCCTGGCCCAGTGGCAAAGACAGCTTAGATCATCAGGCAGTACGAAAAATTCTGGCGATGCCGGGGCCAGTGTGACCCTTCGTCGCATTTCAAATTATTTCTGTCATCCGCGAGCAACGCTGGCGAAATGACGTCAATGATCGGCAAAGCCTGATCATAGCGGGCTCAACGCTAAACAAGGTTGAGTCGCATTTATTTACTTATCCCCTCACCCTTGGAAAGGTTACGTGCTTATGACAAATCGATCATTCACACCGTGACTCGCATTCGATAGAACTGGTCTCAGGCCGCTTCGCAACGAGGTGGCACTTTCAGCTCGCCACGCCGGCAGCGAGCGCACACCGGCAGAAAGACTCTGCCCGGCCTCGGAGAGGCCGACGGGACATTACAGTCAACAAGTGAGGGCAACACCCTATGAGAAGACTTAAGCGTGATCCGTTGGAAAGAGCATATTCACGTGGCTACCAATATGGGGTCACCGGCAAATCCCGCGAACTTTGCCCCTTCAATCTTCCTTCTGTTCGCCAAGCCTGGATCAACGGCTGGCGTGAAGGTCGCGGTGATAACTGGGACGGAATGACTGGCACCGCTGGCATCCATAGACTCAACGAAAATCACGCCGTTGGCTGAACGAGGACACTGAATTCGATTCACCATGCACGCCCTATCCGGGCGGCGGGCGAAGGCCCAGGGGCCCCTTGATGGGGCCCTTTTTTATGACTTCGAATCCACATCCGCGCTGGCTTCTTCGCGGGCTCGCCCGCGAATGGCCGGCAGATCACCGAGGCATCGCAGCGATAGCGTCCACCGCCTCGCGAATCAGCGCAGGCCCCTTGTAAATGAAGCCGGAGTAGATCTGCACCAGGCTCGCCCCGGCAGCGATCTTCTCGGCGGCATGGCGGCCTTCGGTAATGCCGCCAGCGGCAATGATCGGCAGCTTGCCGCTCAGTTCGGCCGCCAGCACCTTGACGATATGGGTGCTCTTCTCCAGCACCGGCGCGCCCGACAGGCCGCCCGCCTCGCCACCGTACGGCAACCCTTCGACACCTTCACGCCCCAGCGTGGTGTTGGTGGCGATCACCGCATCCATGCCCGACTCCATCAGCGCCGCGGCGACCAGGGCGGTTTCTTCGTCGCTCATGTCCGGGGCAATCTTGATTGCCAGAGGTACGCGCTTGCCATGCGTGCCGGCCAGTTGCTCGCGGCGCTCGGCCAGGGCATCGAGCAACTGCTTGAGCGAATCGCCGAACTGCAGGCTGCGCAGGCCCGGGGTGTTTGGCGAACTGACGTTGACCGTGATGTAACTGGCGTCGGTGTACACCTTGTCCAGGCAGATCAGATAGTCATCGACGGCACGCTCCACCGGGGTGTCGAAATTCTTGCCGATGTTGATGCCCAGCACGCCGTTGTAACGTGCAGCCCGCACCCGGCCGAGCAGGTGATCAACGCCCAGGTTGTTGAAGCCCATGCGGTTGATGATGGCCGTTGCCTCCGGCAGGCGGAACAGGCGTGGCTTGGGGTTGCCCGGCTGCGGGCGCGGGGTGACGGTGCCGATTTCGACGAAGCCGAAGCCCAGCTGGGCGAAACCGTCAATGGCCGCACCGTTCTTGTCCAGGCCGGCCGCCAGGCCCACCGGGTTGGCGAAGTTCAAGCCCATGACCGTGACCGGCAAAGCCGCCGGCTGCTTGCACAGCATGCCGTTGAGGCCAAGACGGCCACCGGCGCCGATCAGGTCCAGGGACAGGTCGTGGGAGGTTTCCGGAGAAAGCTTGAACAGCAGCTGGCGGGCCAGGGTATACATGGGCGGGCAAGGCTCGGGGTGAATGAGGGGGCGATTATAGCCAGCGTGGGGCCGGCATGACAGCAAATCGTGGGGCTGCTGCGCAGCCCATTGCCGGCAAGCCAGTTCCCACAGGTACAACACAAGGGCTGAAAGCTGTGCTGTATCTGTGGGAGCTGGCTTGCCGGCGATGAGGCCAATGCAGGCGACACAAGGCAGTTGCTCCACAGGGATGCTGCCAGATGGCACATCGGTTGCACCGGAAAAGCCCACAGCCTTATCAGTATGGGCGAGGAACCTTGTGAACACTGTACCCCGAGCAACGCCCCTGGCCTGGGTCAACGGCAGTGACGCGCCGGAGAAGCCCTGCCTGAACATCGGCTACATGGCCCTGACCGACTGCGCCTCGGTGGTAGTCGCCGCCACCCAGGGCTTCGCCCAGCAACACGGCCTCACCCTCAACCTCAAGCGCCAGGGCTCCTGGGCCGGGTTGCGCGACAAGCTGGTCAGCGGCGAGCTGGATGCCGCGCACTGCCTGTATGGCCTGGTCTACGCCGTGCACCTGGGCATTGGCGGTGTACCGGCCAGCGCCATGGCCGTGCTCATGGGGCTGAACCAGAACGCCCAGGCCATAAACCTGTCCCCGGCCTTGCAGAGCAAAGGGGTGACCAACCCTGAAGCATTGGCGCGCCTGGTGCACCAGCATGGCGCACGCCTCACCTTCGCCCAGACCTTCCCCACCGGCACTCACGCCATGTGGCTGTATTACTGGCTGGCCAGCCAGGGCATCCACCCACTGCGCGACGTCGACAGCGTGGTGGTGCCACCGGCGCAGATGGCCGCACATATCCAGGCCGGGCGCATCGACGGTTTCTGCGTGGGTGAACCCTGGGCTGCCGATGCCGTGGCCAAGGGCCAGGGCTTCACCTTGGCCACCAGCCAATCGATCTGGCCGGACCACCCGGAAAAGGTCCTGGCCTGCGCCCGCGGCTTTGTCGAGCAATACCCCAACAGCGCCCGCGCGCTGATCAAGGCGGTCCTGGCGGCCAGCCGCTTCATCGAGCAAAGCCCGGAAAACCGCCGCAGCACCGCGCAACTGCTCAGCGGCAGCGCCTACCTGGACACCCCCCTGGCAAGTATCGAACCGCGCCTGCTCGGCAGCTACCACGATGGCCTGGGCAACCACTGGCAAGACCCCCACGCCCTGCGCCTGCACGACCATGGCCGGGCCAACCTGCCGTACCTGTCCGACGGCATGTGGTTCATGACCCAGTTCCGCCGCTGGGGCCTGCTGCGCGATGACCCCGACTACCTCGGCGTAGCCCGCGAGGTCCAGCAACTGGCACTGTATGGCGAGGCGGCCCGAAGCCTCGGCGTGGCCTGCCCCGAGCAGCCGATGCGCAGCAGCCTGCTGATCGATGGCAGCCGCTGGGACGGCAGCGACCCCTACGGTTATGCCCGCAGTTTCAGCCTGCATGCCCTGGGCAACCTGCCCGATGCCCGTGTCGGCGCGTGAGGGGAACCATCCATGTTGCGCATCCTGCTGATCGACGACACCCAGAACAAACTCGGCCGCCTCAAGGCCGCCTTGAGCGAGGCCGGCTTCGAGGTCATCGAAGCCCCAGGCCTGACCATCGACCTGCCCGCCTGCGTCGAAACGGTGCGCCCGGACGTGGTGCTGATCGATACCGACTCACCGGACCGCGATGTGATGGAACAGGTTGTCCTGGTCAGCCGCGACCAGCCGCGGCCGATCGTGCTGTTCACCGACGAGCACGACCCCGGGGTGATGCGCCAGGCGATCCAGGCAGGGGTCAGCGCCTACATCGTCGAAGGCATCCATGCCGCGCGGCTGCAACCGATCCTGGACGTGGCCATGGCCCGGTTCGAAAGCGACCAGGCACTGAAGGCGCAACTGCTTGCTCGCGACCAGCAACTGGCCGAGCGCAAGCGCATCGAGCAGGCCAAGGGTTTGCTGATGAAGATGAAGGACTGTAACGAAGAAGAGGCATACACCCTGATGCGCCGCCAGGCCATGAGCCGGCAGCAGAAGCTTATCCAGGTGGCCGAACAGATCATTGCCATGCACGAGATGCTGGGCTAGCAACCTCCTTTACGCGGTCCCTGTAGGAGCGGCCTTGTTTCGCGATGGGCTGCGCAGCAGCCCCAGGATCTCAGCTTCGCGGCAGAGATTGCCGGGGCTGCTGCGCAGCCCATCGCGACACAAGGCCGCTCCTACAAGGGGACTGCAACTTCTCAGAGTTGGCCCATCTCTTGCTGAACGAATATCACCGGTAGCCAACGGCGGTTGCCCACTTGATCCCGACAAAGACGTCGCTCTCCCCTCCACCTGCGTGGAGCGGGTAGCGGCGTCTTTTTCGTTCCGTTGCATTGCCGAGTGAGGTGTTCGATGAGTACCAGCTTCTGGAAATCCGGGCATGTGCCCACGCTGTTCGCCGCGTTCCTGTACTTCGACCTCAGCTTCATGGTCTGGTACCTGCTTGGCCCACTGGCGGTGCAGATTGCCGCCGATCTGCAGCTGAGTGCACAACAACGGGGCCTGATGGTGGCCACGCCGATCCTGGCCGGGGCGATCTTGCGCTTTGCCATGGGCGTGCTGGTCGACCGCCTGTCGCCCAAGACCGCCGGGCTGATCGGCCAGGTGGTGGTCATCGTCGCCCTCGCCGCTGCCTGGCACCTGGGCGTGCACAGCTATGAACAAGCGCTGCTGTTGGGCGTGTTCCTCGGCTTTGCCGGCGCTTCGTTCGCCGTGTCACTGCCGCTGGCCTCGCAGTGGTACCCGCCACAGCACCAAGGCAAAGCCATGGGCATTGCCGGTGCCGGCAACTCCGGCACGGTGTTCGCCGCCCTGCTGGCCCCGGCGCTGGCTGCGGGCTTTGGCTGGAACAATGTGTTCGGCTTCGCGCTGGTTCCGCTGTCGCTGGCCCTGTTGGTGTTCGCCCTGCTGGCACGCAATGCTCCGCAGCGGCCCAAGCCAAAAGCGATGGCCGACTACCTCAAGGCCCTGGGTGACCGTGACAGCTGGTGGTTCATGTTCTTCTACAGCGTCACCTTCGGCGGCTTCATCGGCCTTGCCAGCGCCCTGCCCGGCTACTTCAGCGACCAGTATGGCCTGAGCCCGGTCACGGCTGGCTACTACACCGCTGCCTGCGTGTTCGCCGGTAGCCTGATGCGCCCGCTCGGCGGCGCGCTGGCCGACCGCTTCGGCGGCATCCGCACCCTGCTGGGCATGTACAGCGTGGCGGCCATCTGCATCGCAGCAGTCGGCTTCAATCTGCCCAGCGCTGCCGCCGCACTGGCCCTGTTCGTCAGCGCCATGCTCGGCCTCGGGGCCGGCAATGGCGCGGTGTTCCAGCTGGTACCGCAACGCTTCCGCCAGGAGATCGGCGTGATGACCGGGCTGATCGGCATGGCCGGCGGCATTGGAGGCTTCCTGCTGGCCGCCGGGCTGGGAACCATCAAGCAGTACACCGGTGACTACCAGCTGGGGCTGTGGCTGTTCGCCAGCCTGGGCTTGCTGGCCTGGTTCGGCCTGCACGGCGTTAAACAGCGCTGGCGCACCACCTGGGGCTCGGCTGCGGTTACCGCGGCACGGGTCTGAGGTTACAGCCATGAGCCTGCAACTGAACTTTGCCCAGGCCAGCGCCACCGGGCCGCGCGAGGAAAACCAGGACGCCCTGCGCCTGGTTACCCCGGCGCCGGAGCTGGCCGCCAGCAAAGGCTACCTGTTCGCCCTCGCCGACGGCGTCAGCCAATGTGCCGATGGCGGCCTGGCAGCCCGTGCCAGCCTGCAGGCGCTGGCCCTGGACTACTATGCCACTCCCGCGACCTGGAGCGTGGCCCAGGCCCTCGACCGGCTGCTGCTGGCGCAGAACCGCTGGTTGCGTGCCCAAGGCAGTGGCCAGCCACTGCTGACCACTCTCAGCGCGCTGGTGCTGCGTGGCCGGCGCTTTACCCTGGCCCACGTGGGTGATTGCCGCGTGTACCGCTGGCACGCTGGGCGCCTGCAATGCCTGAGCGAAGACCACGTATGGGACCAGCCCGGCATGCAGCATGTGCTGAAGCGCGCGCTGGGGCTGGACCAGCACCTGCTGGTGGATTATCTGGAAGGTGAGCTGCAGCCGGGCGAGAGCTTCCTGCTGTTGAGCGATGGCGTATGGGCCAGCCTGGGCGACCAGCACATCCAGGCGGTGCTGCGCGAGCAACCTGACCTGCAACTGGCCGTCGACACCCTGGTCGCCAGCGCGCACCTGAACGGCAGCCAGGACAACGCCAGTGCCTTGCTGGTGCAGGTCGAGCAACTGGGCACGGCCAACCTGGGCGATACCTTGGCGCAACTGCAGCAATGGCCAGTGCCCGGCCCGCTGCGTGAAGGCCAGGTAATCGATGGCTGGCAAGCCGAAAAGCTGCTTTCGCACAGCCGCCAGTCGTTGCTGTACCGGGTGCGCGATGGCCAGGGCCGAGCCTGGCTGCTGAAGACCCTGCCCACCGCACGCGAGCAGGAGCCCGGCGCGGCGCAAGGGCTGTTGCTGGAAGAATGGTTCCTGCGCCGGGTCGCTGGCCGGCACTTCCCCGAGCTGCACACCGCCGGCCAGCGCCAGCACCTGTACTACGTGATGCGCGAATACCCCGGCCAGAGCCTGGCAGCGCTGCTGGCCGAGCACGGCCCGCTACCCATGCCGCAGTGGCTGGAGCTGGCCCGGCAGCTGCTGCAGGCGGTCGGTGTACTGCACCGGCGCAACCTGCTGCACCGCGACATCAAGCCAGAGAACCTGCACCTGGGCAGCGATGGCCAACTGCGCCTGCTGGACTTTGGCCTGGCCTACTGCCCGGGCCTGTCAGAAGACCCGCTGCACGAGTTGCCGGGCACGCCGTCATACATTGCTCCGGAAGCGTTCGACGGCCAACCGCCCAGCCCACGCCAGGACCTTTATGCAGTAGGCGTGACGCTGTACCACCTGCTGACCGGGCATTACCCCTACGGCGAAGTGGAGGCCTTCCAGCGCCCGCGCTTCGGCCAGCCGGTCAACGCCGCGCGCTACCGTCCCGACCTGCCGGAATGGCTGCAGCACAACCTGCAGCAGGCACTGGCAGCCGACCCGGCGCAGCGCTTCGAAACCGCCGAACACTGGTTGCTGCTGCTCGAGCGTGGCGACCGCCAGGAGCTGCCCAGCCGGCCACGGCCGCTGCTGGAGCGCGAACCGTTGAAGGTCTGGCGCACCCTGGCCCTGCTGTCCTTGCTGTTCAACCTGATATTGCTGCTCACCCTGCTCAAGGGCTGAACGCATCCTGCCGATGAGGAAACCCTGATGAATGCGAAAGTCTGGCTGGTTGGTGCTGGCCCTGGTGACCCCGAGCTGCTCACCCTCAAGGCCGTGCGCGCCATGCAGCAAGCCGCTGTGGTGATGATCGATGACCTGGTCAACCCGGCGGTGCTGGAGCATTGCCCACAGGCTCGGGTGATTGCCGTGGGCAAGCGCGGCGGCTGCCGCTCCACGCCGCAGGCCTTCATCCAGCGCCTGATGCTGCGCCATGCGCGGCAAGGACGCTGCGTGGTGCGGCTCAAGGGCGGCGACCCGTGCATCTTCGGCCGTGGTGGTGAAGAGGCGCTGTGGCTGCAAAGGCATGGCATCGAGGTGGAAGTGGTCAACGGCATCACCGCCGGCCTGGCTGGCGCCACGCAATGCGGTATTTCCCTGACCTCACGAGGTGTGAGCCGGGGCGTGACACTGGTGACGGCACATACCCAGGACGACAGCGAACTGAACTGGGCGGCCTTGGCCCAGGGCGGGACGACGCTGGTGGTGTACATGGGCGTGGCCAGGCTGGAGCAGGTACGCCAAGGGTTGCTCGACGGGGGCATGGCACCGGCGACGCCAGTGGCGATGATCGAAAATGCCTCGTTGCCGCAGCAGCGGGAGTGCAGGAGCGATGTGCGGGGGATGGTCGAGGATGCGCGGGGGTTTGGCTTGCGTAGCCCGGCGATTTTAGTGATTGGGGGGGTGGTTGGGGAACAGGGGGAGCAGGACCTTGTGGCAATTGCCGGATGATGCGCTGCCTGCGCCGGCCTTTGTGGGAGCGGCCTTGTGTCGCGAAAGGGCTGCACAGCAGCCCCGGCAATACCTGCGGCGAAGCTGAAAAACTGGGGCCGCTACGCGCCCCTTTCGCGACACAAGGCCGCTCCCACAAGGGGCACACAAACCCAAGAAACAGGCAAAGAAAAACCCGGCCGAGGCCGGGTTTTTCATGAAGCTTCAAACCAATTACTTGGCCTGGGCTTCTACCTGAGCTTCAACGCGACGGTTGATAGCGCGGCCTTCTTCGGTGGCGTTGTCGGCAACCGGACGGGTTTCGCCGTAGCCAACCGAGTCAACACGGCTGGATTCCACGCCGTACTGCTGGGTCAGGACCTGCTTGACAGCGTTGGCACGACGCTCGGACAGCTTCTGGTTGTAAGCGTCTGGGCCGACGGAGTCAGTGTGACCTTCCACGGTGGTGGTGGTCTGTGGGTACTGCTTCATGAAGTCAGCCAGGTTCTTGATGTCGCCGTAGCTGTTTGGCTTGACGACCGACTTGTCGAAGTCGAACTTGACGTCCAGCTCAACGCGAACGACTTCGGCAACAGCCGGGCAGCCATCAGCGTCAACGGTAACGTTGGCCGGGGTGTCAGGGCACTTGTCGACGTTGTCGCAAACGCCGTCGTTGTCGGAGTCGGAGCACACTTCGGCAACTGGAGCCGGAGCGACTTCAGCTTGCTTCGGGCTACCGCCGAAGTTCAGACCAACACCAACGGTCGGACCCCACTCGGTGTTGCCGTTGTCGATGTTGTACATGGCTTCTACGCCGGCACGGGCGAAGAACATGTCGGTGATGTACCACTTGGCGCCAGCGCCGACGTTGGCGAAGGTGGAGTGGTCGCGGCCGCTACGAGTGGCCTGGCCCAGGCTCTCGTGAGCGAAACCGGCGGAAACGTACGGACGCAGAGCGTCGCCAACGGTACCGAAGTGGTAGGTAGCGTCGAGCTTGGCTTTGGAACCTTTGATGTCTTTGTTGAAGACTTCACCACGAGCGTTGTGGGTCTCGTTGTAGCCGAGGTCCAGGGAAACGTCGTCGGTCAGGAAGTAGCCCAGGCGAACACCAGGATTGGTGCCGTCGTTCTTGAAGTTACGTTCGCTGTCGTAGTACTGCTTGGTAACGTTGCCTTCGATTTCCACAGCGCCTTGGCCTTGAGCCAGAACGCCGAAAGAAGTGGCAGCGACGAGCGAGCCAATGGCCAAGCCCAAGGTGTTTTTCAATTTCATCCGTTAAATCCCCATCTGGTGATAGTTAAGCAGTCCCACCACAAACAAGGGGGACAACTCGACGGCAAGTCTAGCAGAACTCGCCGGTTCGTTAGAGATATTTGCATGCCACTAAGTTTCATCGAGGCCGGCAAATTTCTCCCGAAGCTTGTCTAGCGCGCGCTTGTAGCGCATTTTTGTCGCGCTCAGGCCCATGTGCATGATGTCGGCAATTTCCTGAAATTCCAGCTCTGCGACAAAACGCAGCACCAGGATTTCCCGGTCAATCGGGTTCACATGCACCAGCCATTTGTCCAGCCCGCCTTTTTCTTCCGGCTTCGGAGCCTTGTCCTCGGACGCCTCTTCAACAGGGTCCAGACTCAAGGCATCCATCAACCGACGTTTACGGCGCTCCTTGCGGTACTGGGTAATGCATTCGTTGTAGGTGATGCTGTAGAGCCAGGTCTTGAACTTGGACTTACCCTCGAAGTTCTTCAGCCCGTACAGCACTTTCAGCATGACTTCCTGACAGACATCGTCCGCGTCACGGTCGTTCCCCAGATAACGCGCACAGACGTTGAACAGGGTCCGTTGGTAGCGCCGCATGAGCTCCTCATAGGCGCGGGTAACGTGGTACAGCTCCTCATGCGAACGCGCCACCAACTCTTCGTCGGTGAGCTCGCGGGGGTCATAACGCATGGGCGGCGAATGAACTTTATTCAAAACGGATCTGGCCGACAGTCAGGTCAATGTCGCCGCGCGACCCCGTGGGTCGATTTTCGCGGCGGCATACATTAACAGCTTTGTGCGGTTAGCGGCTATTGACTCGCTGTTCAAGCAGCTCACGATTGGACAGCGAAACCAGTTCGCCATCATCGGTCAGCAGCGTCGTCTTGACCGTACCGATCTCCTCGATGTGCCCTTCGACCTCGCCAATTCGCACCTGCTGGCCCACCTGGTACAGCTCGCGCACGTAGATGCCGGCCAGGATCTGCCCGGCGATTTCGCGGCTGCCCAGGCCCATTGCCAGCGCAACGGCCAGACCAACGGTAATCAGCCCGATCACGATCACATGGTTCAGCAGGTCGGTTTTCACCTCCAGCTGGCTGATGGCCACCGAGATACTGATGATGATCACCAGGCCCTGGGTGATACGCCCCAGGCCTGCCGAGTATTCCAGGCCGATGCCTTCGGCAGCGCCGCGCACCAGGCCGTTGGCCACTTGCGCCAGCAGCACGCCGGCCAGCAGCACCAGGGCTGCGCCGAACACCTTCGGCAGGTACAGGGCAAGCATGTCGAGGGTTGCCGAGACTCGCTCCAGGCCCAGCGACTCGGCGGCCGACACCAGGAAGATGAGCAGCACGAACCAGTAGACGATCTTGCCGATCAAGGTGGAGATCGGCACCTGGATGCCGACCCGGCCAAGCATCTTGGTCAGGCCGGTGCCGGCCATGAGGCGGTCCAGGCCGAACTTGGCCAGCAGTTTGGACAGCAGCGTGTCGAGCAGCTTGGCCACCACGAAACCGAGCAGCACCACGACCAGCGCGCCGAACAGGTTGGGGATGAAGTTCGCTACCTTGGTCCAAAGGGCAGTCATGGCGGTGACCAGGCTCTGGGTCCAGAGATCGAGTTCCATATTCAATCGGCCTTATCTGCTTTGCTGCCGTTGGCAGCGTTGCGGGAAGAGTGTCGACGCACCGGCGCAACATGCGCCGCGCCATTGTTCACGGCGATCAGCAGCGCCTGGCTCCAGCGGCCAAGCAGGCTGAACAGATCACCTGCGCCAACCTGGCGGTTGGCGGTTTTCAGCACGCGGCCCAGGCAAGCGGCGTCGTCCCGGTCGTCCCGGTCATTGCCGGAGGGTGACGCCTTGAGCAGGTCGCGCAGGGATTCTTCAAACGGATCGTGCATGGGCACCTCGCGCAGTGTCAGTCAGAGACGAGATGGCCGGTCGATGGGTCACACATCGCATTGGGACGAATGTTTCAAAATGAATGGTGCTTGCCTGCACTGGCCCTATCGCCGGCAAGCCAGCTCCCACAGGGGTACCACAAACCCGGAAACCTGTGGTGCACCTGTGGGAGCTGGCTTGCCGGCGATAGGGCCGGTGCAGGTCAATGAGCATCTATACCCACCGCAACCGCCGGAACAGCCACCACTGTCCCACCGCCAGCCCCAGCACGACGATGCAGGCGAACAGGAAGCCATAGGGGTTTTCCGCCCCAGGGATGCCGCCGACATTGATGCCCAGCAGCCCGGTGATGAAGCTCATGGGCAGGAAGATGCAGGTGATGATGCCGAAGCGGTACATGGTGCGGTTCATGCGCTCGCTGCGCCGGCGATCCTGGCTCTCCAGCACCAGGGCGGCCCGCTCGCGGGCCAGTTCCAGCTCTTCGAGGTAGCGGATCAGACTGTTGTTCAGCTCGTTCCAGTAATCGGCGTCGGCATCGACGAACCAGCTCCATTTGCTGCGCGACAGCTGGGCGTAGATCTCCCGCTGCGGAGCCAGGAATCGCCGCAGGCCGGCGGCACGCCGGCGGATCTGCTGCAAGCAGCCGTTTTCCGGGGTGTACCGTTCGTCGGACTCGACCTTTTCTTCTTCCAGGTCGACCAGTTCGGACAGGTCGCTGACCAAGCCCTGGACCTTTTCGGTGAGCAGTTCGCCCATCAGCAGCAGCAGCTCGGACGCCGATTTCGGGCCCCTGCCCTCTTCGAGCTGCTGGAGAATCTCGTCACTGGCGCGCAACGGCCGCAGGCGCAGCGAAATGACCCGCTGCGCCTCGGCGAAGATGCGCACCGAGACCATGTCTTCGGGCTCTGCACCCGGGTTCAGGTTGACCCCACGCAGGAACAGCAACAACTGTTCATCGGCCATGGGCAGCAGGCGAGGCCGGGTGTTTTCCTCCAGCAGCAGCTCGCAGGCAAACGCGCTCAGGCCGCTGTCGTGCAGCAGCCAGGTACGGGTTTGCGGATGGCTGCGGTCCCAGTGCAGCCACAGGCTCTGCTCAGGTTGCAGCTGCAGGTCGTCCAGCTCGGTACGGGCAATCGAGCGCGCGCCACCTTTGCCATCGAGCACCAGGGCGTGTACCAGCCCCCACTGCGCGTTGTCTTCCTCGAACATCAAAGCTCCATCAGCGCGGGCGGCGCATCACTCCGGCATTTTCAGCGGGCTTGGCGAAACCAGCACGCCATTGTTGTCGGCATACACGTACTCGCCCGGGCGGAAGGTCACCCCGGCGAAGGTCACTGCCACGTTAAGGTCGCCAATGCCGCGCTTGTCGGTCTTCATCGGGTGGCTGGCCAGGGCCTGCACTCCGACATCGGTCTGGATCAGCACGTCGACGTCACGCACGCAGCCGTAGATGACCAGGCCTTCCCAACCGTTCTTGGCAGCCTTCTCGGCGAGCATGTCGCCGAGCAATGCACGGCGCAGCGAGCCACCGCCGTCGACGACCAGGACCTTGCCCTTGCCATCGAGCTCGACCTGCTCCTTGACCAGCGAGTTGTCTTCGAAGCACTTGATGGTGACGATCTGGCCGCCGAACGAATCACGGCCGCCGAAATTGCTGAACATCGGTTCCAGCACCTGCACGAGGTCCGGGTAGGCATCACACAGGTCGGGCGTAACGTAATGCTGCATGGGAAGCTCCTGTCAGTCACAACGAAAGCGGGTATCGGCCAAGGCTACACCGTAGAGCCCATCGCAGTCATCCGGGACCAAGCAGTCAGTTGTGTTTTGCCTGTACCGGCCCTTTCGCGGGTAAACCCGCTCCCACAGGGTCCTCACTGCACTCGAGCCCTGTGGAATTCCTGTGGGAGCGGGTTTACCCGCGAAGAGGCCAGCACAGGCGCAACCCATTCAACCAACGGGCACAGGCTCCGCCACCACCGTGGATTCATGCACCGGCACCAGCGGATCCCGCAGCCAACGCTCCACCAGCGGCCACACCTGCACCTGCGCGGCCTTGCTCACCAGCATGTCGACATGCCCGAAAGCCTCGAACCCTTCCTCGGGGCCCAACCGCAAAAACTGCTTGCGCTCACCGCCCAATTGCTCGAACAGCTTGCGGCAGGCCCACACCGGGTCCTGGAAGTCCCCTGCACCAGCCACCGCCAGCAGCGGCACATCCACCTTGGCCAGCCCCGCCCACCAGTCGCTCTGCTTGTCGCCAAAGCGCCCGAACAGGCCATGCCAGCGCATGCTCTCCAGGGCCAGGCCGATCGGCTCATCCTCCGGCCCACGCTTGAAACGCGGCCCGGAGATCTGCCCCCAGCGCTTGAGCAGCAGCTTCGCCCCCCAGGCCAGCGGCGGCACCTTCAGCGGCCAGTACACGCGGCTGATCTGGGTGCCGAACAGCGCCACGCTGGCCACCTGTTCGGCAGGCAGAAAGCCACCGCCCAGCGCTGCCGCCAGGGTCGTACCACCCAGGGAATGGCCGACCCAGTGCGGCGCCTGGCCCGATTGTTCGCGCACGAACGCGGCAATCAGCGGCAGGTCATCGTGGGCATAGGCGGCAACGCTGTTGTGCTTCCAGTCATGGTTGCGCGGCGACAGGCCGTGGCCGCGCATTTCCGGGATCCATACATCGAAGCCGGCGCGGGCGAGATAGGCCCCCAGGCCAATCCCTTTGGGCGAGTACCAGAAGCGGCGGTTGGAGAAGCTGCCGTGCAGGAGAATGACCGGCACGCCCTGGGCCTGGCCCTGATCGGCCAGCCCCAGGCGGGTGACAGCCAGCTCGACGCTGGGGTCAGGGCTGTTGCCGGCCTTGATCCGGTACACGTCTTCGCTGAGGTCGCCGCGGCGTTCGGCACTGAGCAAGGCGACGGGGAATAGAGTGCTGCTGCTTTGCATAAGGTTGCTTGGTGCACAAAAAAGGGCGGGATCCATTGCTGGAGCTCGCCCTGGAAAAAACCAGGCGGGGGTACGCCAGACGTACCCCCGCGTTTTACTGCATCAGACCGCGCCCTGCCCTTCGGCCAGGTAGAACCAGGTTTCGAGTACCGAGTCCGGGTTCAGCGACACACTGTCGATGCCCTGTTCCATCAGCCACTTGGCCAGGTCCGGGTGGTCCGACGGGCCCTGGCCGCAGATGCCGATGTACTTGCCAGCCTTGTTGCACGCGGCAATGGCGTTGGCCAGCAGCTTCTTCACCGCAGGGTTACGCTCGTCGAACAGGTGGGCGATGATGCCCGAATCACGGTCCAGGCCCAGGGTCAGCTGGGTCAGGTCGTTGGAGCCGATCGAGAAGCCGTCGAAGTATTCCAGGAACTCTTCGGCGAGGATGGCGTTGGACGGCAGTTCGCACATCATGATCACGCGCAGGCCGTTGTCACCACGGGCCAGGCCGTTTTCGGCGAGCAGGTCGACAACCTGGCTGGCTTCACCCAGGGTACGCACGAACGGCACCATGATCTCGACGTTGGTCAGGCCCATCTCGTTGCGCACGCGCTTGAGCGCACGGCACTCGAGCTCGAAGCAGTCACGGAACGATTCGCTGATGTAACGCGAAGCGCCACGGAAGCCCAGCATCGGGTTTTCTTCTTCCGGCTCGTACAGCTTGCCGCCGATCAGGTTGGCGTACTCGTTGGACTTGAAGTCCGACAGGCGCACGATGACCTTTTTCGGGTAGAAGGCCGCAGCCAGGGTGCTGATGCCTTCGACCAGCTTCTCGACATAGAAGCCGACCGGGTCGTTGTAGCCGGCGATGCGCTTGTCGACGCTGTCTTTCAGGTCGGCTGGCAGGCCGGCGTAGTTCAGCAGTGCCTTGGGGTGCACGCCGATCATGCGGTTGATGATGAACTCCAGGCGCGCCAGGCCGACACCGGCGTTGGGCAGCTGGGCGAAATCGAACGCACGATCCGGGTTGCCGACGTTCATCATGATCTTGAACGGCAGGTCGGGCATGGCGTCGACCGAGTTCTGCTTGACGTCGAAGCCCAGCTCGCCCTCGAAGATGAAGCCGGTGTCGCCTTCGGCACAGGACACGGTCACACCCTGGCCGTCTTTCAACACCTGGGTGGCATTGCCGCAACCGACCACGGCCGGAATGCCCAGCTCACGAGCGATGATCGCCGCGTGGCAGGTACGCCCGCCACGGTTGGTGACGATGGCGCTCGCGCGTTTCATCACCGGTTCCCAGTCCGGGTCGGTCATGTCGGAGACCAGCACATCGCCCGGCTGGACCTTGTCCATTTCCGATACGTCGTTGATCACGCGGACCTTGCCGGCGCCGATGCGCTGGCCAATGGCGCGGCCTTCGACCAGTACGGTGCCCTTCTCTTTCAGCAGGTAGCGTTCCATGACGTTGGCGCTGGAGCGGCTCTTCACCGTCTCGGGGCGCGCCTGGACGATATACAGCTTGCCGTCGTCACCGTCCTTGGCCCATTCGATGTCCATCGGGCGCTGGTAGTGCTGCTCGATGATCATGGCCTGCTTGGCCAGCTCGCTGACCTCGGCATCGGTCAGGCAGAAGCGCGCGCGCTCGGCGCGGTCCACTTCGACGGTCTTGACCGAACGGCCGGCCTTGGCTTCTTCGCCGTAGACCATCTTGATCGCCTTGCTGCCCAGGTTGCGGCGCAGGATAGCCGGGCGGCCTGCCTGCAGGGTGCTCTTGTGCACGTAGAATTCGTCAGGGTTGACCGCACCCTGCACCACGGTTTCGCCCAGGCCGTAGGCACCGGTGATGAACACCACGTCGCGGAAGCCCGACTCGGTGTCGAGGGTGAACATGACGCCGGCGGTGCCGGTTTCGGAGCGGACCATGCGCTGCACGCCGGCGGACAGGGCCACCAGCTTGTGGTCGAAGCCCTGGTGCACGCGGTAGGCGATGGCGCGGTCGTTGAACAGGGAGGCGAACACTTCCTTGGCCGCGCGGATCACGTTGTCGACGCCGCGGATGTTGAGGAAGGTTTCCTGCTGGCCGGCGAACGAGGCGTCCGGAAGGTCTTCGGCGGTGGCCGAGGAACGCACGGCGACGGCCATGTTTTCGTTGCCGGCGGCCATTTCGGCGAAGGCCGCACGGATTTCGCTGTCAAGACGCGGCGGGAAGTCGGCTTCCATGACCCACTGGCGAATCTGCGCACCAGTCTTGGTCAGGGCGTTGATGTCATCCACGTCGAGTGCGTCGAGCGCGGCGTGGATACGGTCGTTGAGACCACTCTGTTCGAGAAAATCGCGGTACGCCTGCGCCGTAGTGGCAAAGCCGCCCGGCACCGATACACCAGCACCTGCGAGGTTGCTGATCATCTCGCCCAGGGATGCGTTCTTGCCCCCCACATGCTCTACATCATGGACGCCGAGCTTATCGAGGGAAACTACGTACTCTACCAAGGTGATCTCTCCACTAACTGTATTGGAAAAGCTCAAGGGCGCCCGCCTGCCTTCGTTGACTTGGCCGGACGCTTGTGGCCTGTACCTGGAAAATAAGTGAGAATGCCGACAGCCGCATTCGGCAAACCGAACTTATCATATCCAAGAAACGTCATCAGCTTAAGGCCCAGATCGCAAATGAAACGAACCGCGTTCTTCATCTCCGACGGCACCGGCATCACTGCCGAAACCCTGGGCCAGAGTCTGCTCGCTCAATTCGAGAGCATTCCGTTCAATAAATTCACCCGTCCCTACATCGATTCGCCGGAAAAGGCACGGACCATGGTCCAGCAGATCAATGCCGCGGCCGAGCGCGATGGTGTACGCCCGATCATTTTCGACACCATCGTCAATCAGGACATCCGTGAGATCCTGGCTACCTCGAATGGCTTCATGATCGACATCTTTTCTTCGTTTTTGTCCCCGCTTGAACAGGAATTGACTGCCCATTCGTCGTATTCCGTCGGCAAGTCGCACTCGATCGGCGGCAATTCCAACTACATGGAACGCATCGAGGCGGTGAATTTCGCCCTGGACAACGACGATGGCGCGCGCACCCACTACTACGACAAGGCCGACCTGATCCTGGTAGGCGTATCGCGCTGCGGCAAGACCCCCACCTGCCTTTATATGGCCATGCAATTCGGCATCCGCGCCGCCAACTATCCGCTGACCGAGGACGACATGGAGCGCCTGCAGCTGCCGGCGGTGCTGAAAAAGCACCACAACAAGCTGTTCGGCCTGACCATCGACCCCGACCGCCTCACCGCCATCCGCCACGAGCGCAAGCCCAACAGCCGCTATTCCAGCTTTGCCCAGTGCGAGTTCGAAGTGCGCGAGGTGGAGAACCTGTTCCGCCGGGAGAACATTCCCAACATCAATTCCACGCATTTTTCGGTGGAGGAGATTTCGGCGAAGATTCTGGTGGAGAAAGGCGTGGAGCGCAGGTTCAAGTAAGCCTGTACCGGCCTCTTCGCGGGTTCACCCGCGAAGAGGCCGGCCCAGGAATACAAAAAAGCCCCGGCATCACTGCCGGGGCTTTCTTCTACCGCCTCATGAAGCTCAGGACGGCACCACCGCCGCCTGCCCGCTCATGGCCAGGTCGACCAGCTCGCGGTTGGCCACCGCGTACATCGCATAGTCGGTACCGGTGGCATTGCGCAGGTCATCCAGCATGGCGCGCCAGCGTTCCACCATCACCCGGTGCTGCTCGGCCCACAGCGCCACGCGGGCGTCCATGTCTTCCGGCGCATCGGCCATCTGCAGTACCGAGATGGTGATCGCCCGCTGCTGCAGGTCGATGTCGTCGCGGAACGCCTCGCGGGCTAGCGCCTGCCAGTTGTTTTCCACCGGCAGGTTGCTGATTTCCTGCAAGTACCAAGTCAGGTCCAGCGCGCTGCCCACGGCGAAGAACGCCTTGGCCACCTGCGCCGGATCATGGCCAGTAACATCCGAGGCCTCGATGATCGGCAACAGGGTGTACAGGTGGGTAGTGCCAGCCACCATGCGCGCCAGCAACTCCGGTACACCAGCCTCGACGAAGCCCTGGTAGCGCACCATCCAGCGCTCGCGAGTCGGGCCTTCGAGCAACTCGTCGAGCTTGAGCCCCAGTTGCGCGATCTTCGGCCCGAAGTGCGCGGTGTCGCGCCCGGCGTCCTGCTCGTTGCGGCGGCTGCGCAGGAACCAGCGGGTGGCACGGCGGCCCAGGCGCATCAGTTCGTCCATCAGGGTCAGCTGGATTTCCGCCGGCACCTGGTAGTCCAGTGCCTCGATCTGGCGGAACCAGTGCGGCAGATGGAAGATATCGCGCACGATCACATAGGCTCCGGCCACGTTGGCCGGGCTCATGCCGGTCGACTCTTTCAGGCGCTGGACGAAGGTGATGCCCATGTTGTTGACCAGATCGTTGGCGATCTGGGTGCTGACGATTTCGCGCTTCAGGCGGTGGCGGCGCATGGAGTCGGCGAATTTGCTGACCAGCGACGGCGGGAAGGCGGTTTCCATGTCGCGGGTCAGGTAATCGTCGTCCGGCACCAGCGACTTGAGCAGCTGTTCCTTGAGGTCGATCTTGCTGTACGAGATCAGCACCGAAAGTTCGGCGCGGGTCAGGCCCTGGCCGGCGGCCAGGCGCTCAGCCAACTGCTCCTCGGACGGCAGGAACTCGATGGCGCGGTCCAGCTTGCCACGGGCCTCCAGGTCGGCCATCAGGCGCTTGTACTCGGCAATCCGCTCGCGGGCGCGGCGAGCCGCCAGTGACAACGCCTGGGTCTGCTTGTAGTTGTTGCCCAGCACCAGGCCGGCCACTTCGTCGGTCATGCTGCCCAGCAGCTGGTTACGCTGCTTCTCGGTCATGTCGCCACCCTGCACCACTTCGTTGAGCAGGATCTTGATGTTGACCTCGTGGTCGGAGCAGTCCACGCCGCCGGCGTTGTCGATGAAGTCGGTGTTGGTGGCGCCGCCAAGCAGGCCGAACTCGACCCGGCCAAGCTGGGTCATGCCCAGGTTGCCGCCCTCGCCCACCACCTTGCAGCGCAGTTCGTTGCCATTGACCCGCAGCGCGTCGTTGGCCTTGTCGCCGACGTCGGCGTGGCTCTCGGTGCTGGCCTTGACGTAAGTACCGATGCCACCGTTCCACAGCAGGTCTACCGGTGCCTTGAGCAAAGCATTGAGCAGCTCGGTCGGGGTCAGGCGGTCGGCGTCGATGGCGAAGCGCTCTTTCATCTGCGGGCTGATGGCGATGCTCTTGGCACTGCGCGGGAAGATCCCGCCGCCTTCGGACATGATGCTGGTGTCGTAGTCGCTCCAGGCCGAGCGCGGCAGGTCGAACAGGCGCTTGCGCTCGGCAAAGCTTGCGGCTGGCTCCGGGTTCGGGTCGATGAAGATGTGCAGGTGGTTGAAGGCAGCCACCAGCTGCAGCTTGTCGGACATCAGCAGGCCGTTGCCGAACACGTCGCCGGCCATGTCCCCGATGCCGATCACGGTGATCGGGTCTTCCTGCACATTGATGCCGCGCTCGCGGAAGTGGCGCTGCACGCCAACCCAGGCGCCGCGCGCGGTAATGCCCATCTTCTTGTGGTCGTAACCGGCCGAACCGCCCGAGGCGAAGGCATCGCCCAGCCAGAAGCCATAGTCGATGGCAATGCCGTTGGCGATGTCGGAGAAGGTCGCGGTGCCTTTGTCGGCCGCCACCACCAGGTACGGGTCGTCATCATCGTGGCGTACCACGTTGGCCGGCGGCACCACGCCACCGTCCTTGAGGTTGTCGGTGATGTCGAGCAGGCCGGAAATGAAGATGCGGTAGCACGCCACGCCTTCGGCCGCGATCTCGTCGCGGCTGCCGCCCAGCGGCAGGCGGCGCGGCAGGAAGCCGCCCTTGGCGCCGACCGGTACGATCACCGAGTTCTTCACCTGCTGGGCTTTAACCAGGCCCAGCACCTCGGTGCGGAAGTCTTCCTCGCGGTCGGACCAGCGCAAGCCGCCGCGGGCGACGTTGCCGAAGCGCAGGTGCACGCCCTCGACCCGTGGTGAGTAGACGAAGATCTCGAACTTGGGCACCGGCTTGGGCAGCTCGGGGATCAGCTTGGGGTTGAACTTGAAGCTGAAGTACGACTTGTTCTGGCCGTTGGCATCCGGCTGGTAGAAGTTGGTGCGCAGGGTGGCCTTGATGAGGTCCAGGTAGCGACGCAGGATGCGGTCTTCGTTGAGCACCTGCACGTCGTCCAGCGCTGTCAGGATGGCTTGTTCCAGGCGCAGTTGCTTGTCATCCAGGTCCTCCTGGGTGAGCTTGCGCGCAAGGTAGAAGCGGGTCTTGAACAACCGGGTCAGCTCGCGGGCGATGTCGGTGTGGTTGTTCAGGGTGCTGGCGATGTAGCCAAGGTCGAAGCCCAGTCGAATCTGCTTCAGGTAACGGGCATAGGCGCGCAACAGCGCCACATCGCGCCATGGCAGGCCGGCGGTGAGCACCAGGCGGTTGAAGGCGTCGTTCTCGGCATCGCCGCGGACGATGTGGATGAAGGCATCCTGCAGGGTGTCGTTGAGCTGCTGGATGTCCAGGCTCAGGCCTTCGCTGTAGGTGAAGGCGAAGTCGTGGATCCAGTAGCCGCGGCCACTGGCATGGCGCAGGCGGTACGGGAACTCGCCGAGTACGCGCAGGCCGAGGTTTTCCAGGATCGGCAGCACGTCGGACAGCGCCAGCGGGGTGTCGGCGTGGTACAGCTTGCAGTGCAGGGTACGCTCGCCGACCTGGGTCAGCGGCTGGTAGAAGCTCATCGCCAGCGGCTTGCTTTCCGACAGGTTCAGCACGTGCTGCAGGTCGACCACCGCCGAGTGCGCGGCGAAGCGCTCGCGGTAACCAGCCGGGAAACCTTTGGGGAAGTCGGCGAGGATATTGGTGCCCTGGGCTTCGCCGAAGTTTTCGACCACCAGCGCCGAGTAGTCGTCATGCCACGAGCGGCAGGCCTGGATCACTTCGCGTTCCAGCTGCTGCGGGTCGATGTCGATACGGTTTTTCGGGTCTACCCGCAGAATCAGCTGCACACGGGCCAGCACCGATTCGGAGAAGAAGGTCCAGAACTCGCAGTCGCTGGCCTTCAGGCGCTCCATCAGCACCTGCTGGATCTTCTGCCGCACTTCGGTGGAGTAGATTTCCCGCGGTACATAGGCCAGGCAGTAGCAGAAGCGGCCGTACGGGTCCTTGCGCAGGAACACGCGGATCTTGTTGCGTTCCTGGATCTGCACGATCGACATGACGGTGCTGAACAGCTCGTCGACCGGGGTCTGGAACAGGTCGTCGCGCGGCAGCACTTCCAGCACCTGGGCCAGTTCCTTGCCCAGGTGGGCCTTGGGATCGAAGCCCGAGCGGCGCTCGATTTCGGTAACCTTCTGCCGGATATAAGGGATGGCATGCACGCTTTCGCCGTACACCGACGAGGTATACAGGCCCATGAAGCGGTGTTCCTTGATCACCTTGCCGTCGGCGTCCAGCTGGCGGATCGACACGTAGTCCGGATAGGCCGGGCGGTGTACGCGGCTTGGCAGCGCGGCCTTGGCGAACGACAGCAGCAACGGTTCATTGAGGTAGGCCACGGCATAGTCTTCGATGCGCAGCTCGTCGCTCGTCAGGCCCACGCGCAAGCGGCGCGGCAGGCCGAGGAACGACTGCTCGTCGTAGACCATCTGGCCACCATCGGCATCGCCCTTGACAGTGAATTCTTCATAGCCCAGGAAGGTGAAGTGGTTGTCCAGCAGCCACTCGAGGAAAGCCTTGACCTCGCCCTTTTCGTTCTGCGCCGGGCCAAAGGCGGTTTGCTCCACCTCCGCCACCACTTCACGCAGCTTGGCCTTCATCGGTTCGAAGTCGGCCACCACCACCCGCACCTCGGCCAGCACCTGCTCGATCTCGCGGGCCAGTACCGTCAGCTCGGCGGCGTTGGCGCAACGGTCGATCTCCAGGTACATCAGCGACTCATGACGTACGCCCTCGCCCTGGGTGCCCTTGGGCAGCAGTTCAAGCAGCTCGCCCTTGGCGCCGCGGCGCACGCTGAGCACGGTGGTCTGCAGGGTGTGGATGCTGTAGCCGCGGCGGTTGAGCTCGGTGCGTACCGAGTCGACCAGGAACGGCAGGTCGTGGTGCAGCACTTCGACCACGCTGTGGGTCGATTGCCAGCCATTGCGTTCGTAATCGGGGTTGTACACCCGTACTTGCGGGTATTCGGGGTCGAAACGCTCGATGATGCGCCAGGCTGACAGGGTGCAGCCGGCCAGGTCGGAAAGCCTGCGTTGCGTGAGTTCGTCCAGAGAGATGATGCCGAAGAATTGCTCGGCGAACAGCGCGACTTGTGGCAGGGACTGTTCGCTGATGTGCTGCGCCAGGGCCGCTTGCAGTTGATGCTGGAAGTCGGCTTTGCTGGCTGCGGTGAAGAACGCCATCTGTGGTACTCCGCTTGGGCTTTGTAATAGTTGAAGCGTCGCTGCGTGCGCCGTGTACGGATCAACGATAGCCAACCCGTGGCAAGGCGGACGGTAAAACCAGGCGTTGAACGTGCGCAGGCACGCCCAGGGCTCGCCGAAGCTTAACGACTGATTGGTCATCAAGGCTTGCAGCGCTGCGACAATTTCGGTCAAGGGGCGGTAACTTTACGTTTATGCCTGTAGGCAAGACTGTCAGAATTCCCTTCCGTTTCCTTTGATCCGAGCCTTGTCCATGCAAATCAATACTGCCCTTCTGTTCGCCACCCCTTGCGATGACGAGGAAGACAACATGGCGACCCTGTGCTGCCACAGCGACAAGGGTCAGATGTTCCTGCTGACCCGCTACCCGGACGAAGACACCGTCGACCTGACCCTGGATGACGAGCCGTCGACGCTGGATGGCCTGAAAGTGACCCTAGGCGCCAAGCGACTGCTGATCGAAGTGGCGGCCGGCGACCGGGATGCGCTGAAGGGAGATGAGGTGCTGGAGATCAACCTGACCAGCGAGTTGAGTGACATGGAGGAAGTGAAGGAAACCCTGGAGAACATCCTGGCCGGGACCGGCACCTTCGTCTGCGAGCTGTGACGAACTGAATACCGGCGCTGCCCCTGTGGGAGCGGGCATGCCCGCGAACACCGGCACAGCCGGTGCCATCCATCGCGTCGCCTGCTTCGCGGGCTTGCCCGCTCCCACAGTGATCGCGCCAGTTTTTAGGTTTTGTGCAAGGCAGTTCCCCCACAACGATCATGCCAGCGCCTGCTGCATCTCCCGGGCCTGCACCCGCAACGCCTGGCAAAACGGCTCCACCGCCGCCGATGCCGGCCGGTGGTCCGGCCTGATCAGCATCACCTGGTACGGCACCGACACCCGCAACCGCCGGATCGGCAACCCGCCCTGCGCCGCTTCCAGCCCGCTCAGCGGGTTGATGATCGCCACCCCCAGGCCTTGCCTGACCATGGCGCACACCGAGGCAGCACTGGTGGTTTCGATGACCGTGCGGCGGTTCACCCCCGCCGCGCGAAAGTGCTGGTCCAGGCGCTGCCGGTAGGTGTCCAGGCTGGCCAGGTTGATGAAGTCGACCTCGTGGAAATCGCTCAGCTCCAGCTCGGCCCTTGCCTGCAACGGGTGCCCGTCGGGCAGCACGCACACCATGTTGGCGCTGAACAGCAATTCGCCGTAGGCGCCACGCGGTATCTGCTCTACCTCGGTCAGGCCCAGGTCATGCTGCTGGGCAACCAGCGACTCCTCCAGCAACGGCGACTCCTGCGCCAGGATACTCACGCTCACGCCCCGGTGCTGTTGGTGAAAGCGCTGGCAAGCCTTGGGCAGCAAGGTCTGGGAAAATAGCGGCAGGCAGGTAATGGCCAACCGACCCTGCTCGAAATTGCGGATGGCCTGGGCAAAGCGGTCGATGCGCTCCAGCCCTACGTAGGCCCGCTCAACCTCCTCGATCAACAGCAGCGCCTGGGCCGTCGGCACCAGACGGCCGCCTTCGCGCTCGAACAGGTTCAGCCCGGTCACCTGCTCCAGCCGCGCCAGTTCGCGGCTGACAGTGGGCTGCGAGGTAAACAGCAAGCGCGCCGCACCGGTGACGCTGCCAGCGGCCATGATGGCGCGAAACACTTCGATATGGCGGACGGACAGTTTCACGGGCAGCACCTGGCAAGTCGGTAATAGTCATATCAGATATGAATGGCTGACAGAAAAATAGCTATTTTTCTGAATTCCTGCTTTGGCTCATTCTCGTGGCCTTCCTTATATGAGTAGCGCCACCATGACTGCACCCTTCACTCTTCTGGCCGAGGCTGTCCGCCAGCACGGCTCGCCGCTATGGGCCTATGACGCCGGTACCATCGCCGAGCGCGTCGAACAGCTGAAAGTGTTCGATACCGTGCGCTTCGCCCAGAAGGCCAACCCCAACCTGCATGTGCTGCGCCTGATGCGCGCCCACGGCCTGGTGCTGGACGCAGTGTCGCTGGGCGAAATGGAGCGGGCCTTTGCCGCGGGCGCAAGCGTGGATGGCGACCCTGCCGGCGTGGTGCTGACCTGCGACGCGCTGGACCGGCCGACCCTGGAGCGGGTGGTGGCCTCGAAGATCGAAGTCAACGCCGGTTCCATCGACATGCTGCGCCAACTGGGTGAACGCTCGCCCGGCCACCGCGTGTGGATCCGCATCAACCCCGGCTTCGGCCATGGCCACAGCCGCAAGACCAACACCGGTGGCGAGAACAGCAAGCACGGCATCTGGCACGAAGAGCTGGGCGAAGCGCTGGCCTGCGTAAAAACCCATGGCCTGCACCTGGTAGGGGTGCACATGCACATCGGCTCGGGGGTGGATTATCAGCACCTGGAGCAAGTGGCCCGCTCGATGATCGAGCTGATCGGCCGCCTGGGCGTGGACATCGAGGCGTTTTCCATTGGCGGCGGGCTTTCCACCCCGTACCGCAGCAGCGACAAGCCGGTCGACCTGCAACGCTACGCCCGGACCTGGGCCGTGGCCCGCAAGGAGATCGAGGCGATGCTGGGCCACCCCGTGCGCATGGAGATCGAGCCAGGGCGCTTCCTGGTGGCGGAATCGGGCTACCTGGTGGCCGAGGTACGCGCCGTGAAGCAGGTGGGCCGCAATACCTTCGTCATGATCGACGCCGGTTTCAACGACCTGATGCGCCCGGCGATGTACGGGGCCTACCACCGCATGACCCTGCTCGACGCCGACGGCCAGCCGGTCGACCGCCCACGGCAGCCGACCGTGGTGGCCGGGCCGCTGTGCGAGTCGGGCGATGTGTTTACCCAGGATGACCAGGAACTGACCCCGCACGACCTGCCCCAGGCGCAGGTGGGTGACCTGCTGGTGATCCACGACGCCGGGGCCTATGGCGCGTCGATGTCGTCGAACTACAACAGCCGGCCATTGCTGCCGGAGTTCCTGATCGAGGATGGGGCGCTACGGATGATTCGCCGCAGGCAGACAGTGCAGGACCTGCTGGGCCTGGAGGCGGGCTTCTGATATCGCGGGTAAACCCGCTCCCACGGGTACGGCGCCGGGCTCGAGGGCAGTGCTTGCTTGTGGGAGCGGTTTACCCGCGAAAGGGCCAGCCCGGGCAACGCATCAGCTGATGCCCTGCCCCACCGTCATTGCCCCGCCACCTACAATCCGGGTACCCTTTTTCTTCCTCCCGACCCCGCAGCCATACACCGACCAGGCATCACTCCATGATCATCCGCCAAAGCATCGCTGCAGATCATCCGCAACTGCTCGATATCTGGCTGCGCGCCGTGCGCGCCACGCACCACTTTCTGCAAGCGTCCGACATTGACGCGCTGCTGCCGCAATTGCGCGACGTCTACTTCCAGGCCGTCGAGCTCTGGGTTGCGGTTGACACCGAAGACCGCCCACTTGGTTTCATTGGCTTCAATGGCAACCACGTGGAAATGCTCTTTGTCGCCCCCGAGCGCCATGGCCAGGGCATTGGCCGCGCGCTGCTGGATTTCGGCCGCCAGAAGCACAACGTTATGAGCGTCGATGTCAACGAGCAGAACCCGCAGGCAGTGGGGTTCTACCGGCACTACGGTTTCATCCAGACCGGCCGCTCACCGCTGGATGGCGAAGGCCGGCCGTTCCCCTTGCTGCATATGAGCCTGCCCGCACAGGCTTGATGTCCGGGGCTACTTCGCGAGACAGACCAAAGGTATGAACCCGACGCGCTACACCACCGTGGCAAAGGACTTGATGGAAGGCATCGCCAGCGGCCGCTACCCGGTGGGCAGCCTGCTGCCGACCGAGTTCGAGCTGTGCGACCTTTACGATGTGAGCCGACACACGGTGCGCGCGGCGATCAACCAGTTGCTCAACCAAGGGCTGGTATCGCGGCGCAAGCGCGTGGGTACCCGGGTGGAGGCCAGCAGCCCGCGCGGTGGCTATTCGCAGTCACTGGCCAGCGTGGCGGACCTGGCGCACCTGGCGGAAACCCAGCAACGGGAAATCCAGGACGTGCGCCACTTCGTCGCCGACCTGAGCGAGGCGGTGCGGCTGGGGCTGGTACCGGGCGAGCACTACTTCTGCGTGTCGAGCATCCGTGTCGACCGCGTGCACAACACGGCGCCGCTGTGCTGGACCGATGTGTACGCGCAGCGCGACTATGCCGAGGTCATCGAGTTGGCCCGCGAGCACCCCGACCAACTGATTGCGGGGCTGATCGAGCAGCACTATGGCCGGGCGATCGCGGTGGTCGACCAGCAGGTGCGGGCAGTGTTGCTGACCGCGGAAATGGCCAGGGTGCTGAAGGCCGAGGCAGGCGCGCCGGGGCTGAAGATCATTCGCCATTACCGCGAGGAAAACGGCGACCTGATGGCGGTTTCCGAGACGGTGCACCCGGATGATCGCTTTACCCTCGTCACCCAGATGCGCCGCGATCGGTCGCCTGGCTGATCAAACCAGCGCCATGCTCGATATCCCAAAACTTGCGCGATCCCTGTAGGAGCGCATGTGGTCAGGTTTACCTCACATGTCCAGCACCCGCTCAGCCTCCGCCAACTGCTGCCCCCGCACCGTGGTCACCCGATGGTCTCGCGCCAGCAAGGCATAGATCGTCGGCAGCACAAACAGGGTAAACAAGGTCCCCACCAGCATCCCGCACACGATCACCACCCCCAGGCCAAAGCGGCTGTTGGCCCCGGCGCCGCTGGCAAACAGCAGCGGCAGCACGCCGAAGGTCATCGCCGCCGTGGTCATCAGCACCGGCCGCAGGCGTATCTGCGCGGCGCGGACGATGGCGGCGGCACGGTCGAGGCTGTCACGCACCTGGATCTCGTTGGCAAACTCCACCATCAAGATGCCGTGCTTGCTGATCAGGCCGATCAGGGTCACCAGGCCGATCTGCGTGTAGATGTTCAGCGTGGCCCAGCCCAGCGCCAGCGGCAGCAGCGCACCGCAGATCGACAGTGGCACGGTCACCAGGATGATCAGCGGGTCCACCAGGCTTTCGTACTGCGCGGCCAGCACCAGGTAGATCACCACCAGGGCGGCGAGAAACGCCCACATCAGGGCAAAGCCCTCCTGCACGTACTGGCGCGACTCCGATTGCCAGTCATGGCTGAAGCCAGGTGGCAGTTCGGCGGCAAGCTGTTCGAGAAATGCCACGGCATTACCCATCGACACACCGGGCGCCGGGATCGCCTGCAGGGTACTGGCGTTCTGCTGGTCGAACTGCAGCAAGCGGTTGGGCGCCACTTCGATGTCCAGGTGCACCACCGTGGCCAGCGGCACCAGGCTGCCGTTTTCGGCACGCACGTACTGGCGGTTCAGCGCAGCCGGTGTCAGGCGCTGGTCCTGGATGCTTTGCGGGATCACGTCGTAGGAGCGCCCGAACAGGGCGAAGCGGTTGAGGTACTGTTCGCCCACCAGCACGCCCAGCGACTCGCCGATGGCCTGCATACTGATGCCCAGGCTGGCCGCCTTGGCGCGGTCGATGCGCACCTTGACCACCGGGTTGTTGTAGTCGAGGTCGCTGTCCACCACGCTGAACAGGCCGCTGTCGCGGGCGCGCTGCTTGATCATCTCCATGGTCTGGTACAGCTCGGGGTAGTCCTGTGCGCTGCGCAACACCATCTGCACCGGCAAGCCACCGCTGGAGCCCGGCAGCGAGGCCACCTGGAAGGCGAAGATGCTGCTGCCCTCGATGTCCGCCACGGCCTGCTGCAACTGCGCCTGCACCTGCGCGGCGGAACGCTCGCGAACCTGCCAGGCGCTGAGGTTGATGCCGCCGAAACTGGCGGCCGGGCCGTCGGTGCCGTTGATGATCCAGGTGTCGGTGGTTTCGGCGAGGGACTTCATCACCTGGTCCAGTTTCAGGGCAAAGCGCTCCACATAATCCAGGCTGGCATGCTGCGGCGACTTGATGGCCGTCAGCACCGCCGCCTGGTCCTCGGGCGGGGCCAGTTCGCGCTGCGGCAGCAGGTATAGCCAAGGCAGGCTCAGGCACACCAGAAGCGCCACACCACCACTGATCCAGCGATGCGACAGGGTGTAGGCAAGTGCTCGCCCATAGGCCCCGGTCAGCATGCCGAACAGGCGGTCGGCCATGTTGGCCATGGCGCCATGCTGCTGGCCGGGTTGCAACAACAGCGAACTCATCACCGGCGACAGGGTGAGCGCGACGATGCCGGACACGATCACCGCCCCCGCCAGGGTCAGGGCAAACTCACGGAACAGCGTGCCGGTCAGCCCGCCCATCAAGCCGATCGGCGCGTATACGGCGGCCAGGGTCAGGGTCATGGCGATCACCGGCCCGGCGATTTCCCGCGCCCCGGCCAGCGCCGCGGCAACCGGCGACTTGCCCTCTTCGATATGGCGGTGCACGTTCTCCACCACCACGATGGCGTCGTCCACCACCAGGCCGATGGCCAGCACCATCGCCAGCAAGGTCAGCAGGTTCAGGCTGAAGCCGAACAGCAGCATCAGGCCTGCCGCGCCGAGCATCGACAGCGGGATGGCCACCACCGCGATCACCACGCTGCGCAGCGAACCCAGGCACAGCCAGATGACCAGCACCACGATCAGCATGGCTTCCACCAGGGTACGCAGCACCTCGTCGATCGAGGCGTCGATGAAGCGTGCGGTCTCGTAGGCCAGCGCCACCTCCACCCCGGGTGGCAGGGTCTGGCGGATCTGCGGCAGCAGCTGGCGAATACCCTCGACGATCACCAGCGGGTTGCCGGTTGGGGTGGGGAACAGCCCCAGGTGCACGGCGGGCTTGCCGTCCATGGTGGCGCTGGTCTGTGTGGCGGCCGCGCTCAGCTCGACGGTGCCGACATCGCGCAGGCGCACCAGGTCGGTGCCATCGTTGCGGATGATCAGCTCGCGGAAGTCCTCGACCCGGGTCAGGTCGGTGTCCACCTGGATATCGGCCAGCACGTACTGCCCACGCACCTGCCCCGGCGTCGCCTGGTAGTTGTTGGCACGCACCGCCTGCGCCACGTCGGCGGCCGTCACCCCGCGCCCGGCCATCTGCTCGCTGTCCAGCCACAGGCGCATGGCCAGGCGCTGCCCGCCGAACGACTGCACCTTGGCCACACCGTCGATGCCGGAGAACTGCGGTTCCACCACCCGCGACAGGTAATCGCTCAGTTCGGGTATCGATAAGGTTTCGCTGGCAAAGCCCACGTAGGCCACCGCCGTGGAGTCCCCTGCCGACAGCTCCACCACCGGGTCGTAGGCCTTTTCCGGCAGGCGATAGCGCACCTGGTTGACCTTGGCCATGGTCTCGGCAAGCGCCTGGGTCGAATCGCGATTGAGCACCATGCGCAAGGTGATCAGGCTGCGCCCCTGCTGCGACGACGAGGACAGGTAGTCGATGCCCTCTACCGACGACACCGCCTGGGTGATCGGCTGGGTCACGAAGCCTTGCATCAGCTCGGCAGAGGCGCCCGGGTACTCGGTGCTGATGGTGATGGTGGAGGTTTCCAGCAGCGGGTACTGGCGGATCGGCAGCTTGCCCATGGCAAACAGCCCCAGCAGGATGATCAGGCTGCTGACCACCAGCGCCAGCACCGGGCGGCGGACAAAGAGGTCAGTGAACTTCACGATTGCCGCCCTCCCTGGCTGGCCTGCAGGCTGTCCTGCGCCACAGGCTCGACCGGCATGCCGTCGCTCAGTTTCAACTGGCCGGACACCACCACCTGGTCACCGGGCGCCAGGCCTGAGGTGATCTCCACCCGCCCCTGCCAGCGCTCACCAGTAGTCACCCGCACCCGGCTGACCCGGGTGCCCTGTTCCGGGTCCCGGGTAGCGACGAACACCGTCTGCCCGTAGGCGGTGTAGGTGATCGCGGTTTCCGGCACGGCCAGCACGCTTGACGGCTGCGCGGCATCCAGGCGCACGCCGGCGTACATGCCCGGCTGCAACTGCCCGCCCGGGTTCGGCAAGGCCGCCTGCACCTGCACCAGGCGCGCCTTGCTCACCACCGGGTCCACCGCGACCACCCGGGCCTGGAAGTCCTGCCCGCGCACCGCATCCACCGTCAGCGCCAGCAGTTGCCCCACGTGCACTTCGGGGGCGGCTTGTTCGCCCAGGGAAAAATTGACGTGCAGCTGGCTGATGTCGGCCAGGCTGGCGATGGTCTCACCGGCGCTCAGGTACTGGCCCTGATGCACCCGGCGAATGCCGAGCTTGCCGGCAAACGGCGCGCGTATTGCCTTCTGCGCGATCAGCGCCTCGACATGCTGCAGCTCCCCGCTGGCCACGTCCACGGCGGTGGCCGCATTGTCGAGCAGCTCCTGTGACACGGCGTTCACCGCGCGCAGCTTGCGGCTGCGCTGCAGCACCACTTCGGCATTGCGTAGCCTGGCCCGCAACTGCACACGCTGGGCCTGCTCCGGGGCATCGTTCAGCTGTACCAGCAATTGCCCTGCACTCACCCATTGTCCCGACTCGAAGGCGATGCGGGTGATGCGCCCCGCCGTCTCGGCCGCCACCTGTACCTGGTTGACCGCCTCCAGTTCCCCCGAGGCAAAGTTCTGCCGTGCCAGCTGCACTTGCTCGGCCGTGGCCAGCGCCACCTTGGTCGCCGGCCATGCCGCCGTAGCCGGCGGCGCCGAGCCACTGCCGACCAATGCATAGGCAGCGGCCAGCACACCTGCAACAGCGCCAGCCCAGGCCAGTAACGTCCTTTTGTTCATGCAGTGCTCCGATCATCAGGAAAAGCGGTTGCGGGGAAGATCGGGCAGGACTATAAAAGCTCGAGTTAACTTGAG
Source organism: Pseudomonas sp. B10(2017) (assembly GCF_002113295.1). Taxonomy (NCBI): domain Bacteria; kingdom Pseudomonadati; phylum Pseudomonadota; class Gammaproteobacteria; order Pseudomonadales; family Pseudomonadaceae; genus Pseudomonas; species Pseudomonas sp. B10(2017). The sequence goes on along the minus strand of NZ_NEJU01000014.1, from coordinate 110,507 downwards.
GTCAACAGGCATGGCAGCGGACAACACACGGATGCTAACGGTAGGGGAAGTGGCCAAGCGCAGCGGCGTGGCGGTGTCTGCGCTGCACTTCTACGAAACCAAGGGGCTGATCGCCAGCGTCCGTACGGCGGGTAACCAGCGCCGCTATCCTTCACTGGTGCTGCGCACGCTGGCCATCATCAAGGTGGCGCAGCGCACGGGTATTGCGCTTGAGGAGATCAAGCAGGCCTTCAGCCGCTATGCGCCCAACAGCAAGCTCACGGCAGCGCAATGGAGTGAGATGTCGACCGCCTGGCGCGAAGACCTGAACGCCCGCATTCGCACCTTGGAAGCGTTGCGCGACAGCCTGGACAACTGCATTGGTTGTGGCTGCCTGTCGCTGGAAGATTGCCCACTGCGTAACCCCGAGGATGTGCTGGGCAAGGAAGGTACCGGGCCGCGGATTCTGGAAAAAAAGGCCCGGTAAGGCTGCGCTGGCGGGTAGAGGACTGAATTCGCAAGCGGTCCGCGTACCCTGTGGGAGCGGGTTTACCCGCGAAGAATCCAACGCGGTGCATGGCACCGGCTGCGCCGGTGTTCGCGGCTAAAGCCGCTCCCACAGGGCCCCTGCTAATTCAATGAGCCTTGTGCAGCTCCATGAGATCGCGCCTCCATGGCTCAGTCGCCTTTGCCCAGCACATACCGGTCAAAATGCTCGATGTGCTCGTCCAGGTTGTCCTCGAGCATCATCCGGTACTGCTCGCAGAAATACTTCAACAGCTCCTCCCGCGCGGCAGCCAGTTCGGCACTGGTCTTGAAACTGCGGGCACTCATCCAGGCATTGAAGCGCGAGGCGCCGAAGGTCAGCGAGGCACTGACCTTGCCCAGGTCTTCGATTTTCTCGATCTGCTGGTTCGCCAGTTCGATATGCGCATCCGCGCGGTCGTAAAAAGCCTGATCGGTAGCTTGTGTCATTGCGGTTTACCTTGTTGCAGCATTCACGTTGAGTACCCGCGAAAAATTGTACTCCGTACACGTGAACCTGTATTGAGCCGCACAGTCTTAGCCGAGCTTTCAAATCGGCCTTGCCGTCGTTATCCACCAGAGCCATTCACCCCATGCGCCAAGCAGTCCGTCGCTTCCCCTTTGTCTCGCTCTGCTTCATTCCTTTACTTCCCCTGTTTGCCAACCCCGCCCATGCCAGCGGGGAAAGGCAACTGGTGGCAGCCATCAACGACTATCGCGCCCAGCCACAGCGCTGCGAGCGGCGCATTGTCCGGGTCTCGACACCGCTGGTGCAGAAACCGAAACTGGCGTTGCCGGTCGGCTACAGCGGGGGTTTGCGGGAAGGATTGAAGGCTGCGGGTTATCAGGCGGTGAAGGTGCGGGCCATCCGCCTGGTCGGCGCGCGAGATGCCGAGGAGGCCTTTGACATGCTCCGCAGCGACTACTGCGCAGCCCTGCTCGATAGCCAATATGCCGATATCGGCGTCAGTCGCTCACGCAATGAATGGCGGGTGCTGCTGGCTCGGCCCCTGCTCGATGCCCAGCTTGACGATAGGCGATCGGCAAGCAACGCGTTGCTGGCACAGGTGAACGCTGCACGGGCGAAGCCGCGCCTGTGTGGTCGCAAGCGCTTTGCCGCTGCACGCCCGTTGACCTGGAACACCGCCCTGGGAACGGCGGCGCAGCGCCACAGCCGGGCGATGGCCAACGACAATTTTTTCGCGCACCGCGACCTCGACGGTGATCTGCCCGCGGATCGGGCATGGGATGCCGGCTACCGTGGGCGGCAGATCGGCGAGAACATTGCCGCAGGCCAGGGCTCGCCGAGCAAGGCGATGGCAGGCTGGCTGGCCAGCCCCGGGCATTGCGCCAACCTGATGAACCCGATGTTTACCCAGGTAGGTGCGGCCTTTGCCGAAAACTCGCGTAGCGATAACGGCGTTTACTGGACGATGCTGTTCGGCGCGCCTTGACCGGCCCAGGCTCCGGGGCTGGCCAGACAAACCTTTGCTACAGCACTTCGAACAGCCCCGCCGCGCCCATCCCGCCGCCAATGCACATGGTCACCACCACGTACTTCACACCACGCCGCTTGCCCTCCAGAAGCGCATGCCCGACCATCCGCGCCCCGCTCATGCCGTAGGGGTGGCCGATGGCGATGGCACCGCCATTGACGTTCAGCTTCGCAGGGTCTATCTGCAAGCGCTGGGCGCAGTAGAGTACCTGGCAGGCGAACGCCTCATTCAGCTCCCACAGGCCGATGTCGTCCACCGTCAGGCCGTGCTGGCGCAGCAACCTGGGCACCGCCAGCACAGGGCCGATACCCATTTCTTCAGGCGCAAGCCCAGCCACGGCAATGCCACGATACAGCCCCAGCGGCGCCCTGCCCGAGCGGGCGGCCAGGGCACCTTCCATCAGCACGCAGGCACTGGCGCCATCAGACAGCTGGCTGGCATTGCCAGCCGTCACGCAGCCGCCTTCGACAACCGGCTTCAACCCTTGCAGGTCTGCCAGGGTGGTCGCCGGCCGGTTGCCTTCGTCCTGGCTGAGGCAGACTTGCTCATGGCTCACCGCACCGGTCAACTTGTCGACCACCTTCCTGCGTGCCGTGACGGGTACGATTTCATCGGCGAACAACCCCGCCGCCTGCGCCGCAGCAGTGCGTTGCTGCGACTGCAAGGCGTAGGCATCCTGCGCATCCCGGCTGATGCCATAGCGGCGGGCGACGAACTCGGCGGTTTGCAGCATCGGCATGTAGGCGTGTTCGCTCATGCGCAGCACGGCAGGGTCACAGGCCTCGCTGGCAAGCTGGTTGTGCACCTGCTGCACCAGGCTGATCTGCTCCTGCCCGGCGCCGATGGTCACCTGCATGCCATCGACAATGATCTGCTTGGCCGCTGTGGCGATGGCCATCAGGCCCGACGCACACTGGCGATCGAGGGTCTGCCCGCTGACCGACTGCGGCAAACCGGCTGCCAGCGCCGAAAGACGCCCAGGGTTGATAGCGGCAGTACCACTCTGCATGGCGGTACCCAGCACCAGGTCCTCCACCTGCGCCGGCTCGATACCAGCCCGTTCGACGGCTGCGCGAATGGCGACGGCTGTCATGCTGGGGGTTTTCAGGTCGTTGAAGGCGCCACGCATGGCTTTGCCGATGGGTGTACGGGCAGTGGCTACGATCACGGCGTCTTTCATGGTCGAAATTCCTCAGGGGACAAGGGCTGCAATTCGCTCAACACCTGCCGCAAACGGGCAGGCACCGGGACTGGGCGTCGACCCTGCCGGTCGACGAACACATGGACGAAGCGTCCGGTGGCGCAGGCCAGGGATTGGCCCTGGATGAAAACGGCCAACTGGTATTGCACCGAGGTGTTGCCCAGCCGGTTTACCGCCAGGCCCACCTCGATGTCCTGCGGAAACGCTACAGGCGACTGGTAGTCGCAGGCCGAGCTGACCACCAGCGCAATCGCCGCGCCGTGGTGGATATCCAGTCCGCCCTGCTCGATCAGCAGGCGGTTCACGGCGCTGTCGAAAAAGCCGTAATAGACCACGTTGTTCACGTGCCCATAGGCGTCGTTGTCATGCCAGCGGGTGGCGATGGGCGTGAAGTGCCGATAATAGTCACGTTGCCGATGCACGCTCATCAGTAGGCCGCCTCGTAGATGGCCAGTGCATCGGCCTGGGTGACTTCACGCGGGTTGTTGACCAGCAGGCGCTGCTGTTGCATGGCATCTTCTGCCAGTTGCGGCAGGCGATGGCGCGGAACATCGGCATCGCGCAGTCGCCCAGGCAAACCGCAGCGGGCGCCCAGCACAGCCAGTTCCTCGACGAACTGATCAGCCTGCCGGTGCAGGTCGCCAGGCTGCAACCGCGCGCCCAACAGGGGCACCGCCAGCTGGGCATAGTCCGTCACCGCGACGGGCAGGTTGAAGCGCAGCACATGTGGCAACACCAGTGCGTTGGACAGGCCATGGGGAATGTGGAAGTGCCCACCCAACGGATAAGCCAGGGCGTGTACCGCCGCCACCGGGGCATTGGCAAACGCCTGGCCGGCCAGGCAGGCGCCGAGCAGCATGGCCTGGCGCGCATCCAGGTTGCCGCCGTTGTGCACGGCCTGGTCCAGGTTCTCCGCCAGCAGCCGCAGTGCCTCGCGGGCCAGCAGGCTCGACAGCGGGTTGCGCTTGAGACGGCTGGTATAGGCTTCGATGGCATGCACCATCGCATCGATGCCGGTCGCAGCGGTTACCGCGGGGGGCAGGCCGAGGGTGCACACGGCATCAAGTACCGCCAGGTCCGGCAACAGCAGGGGCGAGACGATGCCCATCTTGCTGGTGGCGCCGGTGGTGACGATGGCGATTGGCGTCACCTCCGAACCGGTGCCGGCCGTGGTCGGCACCTGGATCAACGGCAAGCGCCGGCCCTTGGCCTTGTCTATGCCATAGAGCTCGGCAAGCGGCTGGCTACAGTCACGGTGAGCCAGCAACGCGACCAGCTTGGCGACATCCATCGAACTGCCGCCGCCAAAGCCTACCACCAGGTCGGCGCCGATATGCCGGGCCCGCTGGGTGGCCGCCAGCACACAGGCTTCGCTGGGGTCGGCGGTGACCTCGCTGAAGATCGCCACGCCGACCTTGGCCGTCGTGAACCCCGGCAGCAGGTCATCGAGCATGCCCAGGCGGGCGATACCGGGGTCACTGACGATCAGCACACGCCGTGCGCCGCGCTCGCGGCACAGAGTGGCAAGGCGCTGAACCGCGCCCGCTTCGCAGAGTATCTGTCCGGTAGTGGCAAAACTGAAAGGCTGCATCTGGCTCTCCTTGTGTCGTCGTTGGCCGAGCGCTAAAAGGCAAAGTCGCTCGCTGGCAGCGCCATGAGGCAATCTGCACCGCCCAGCAGGGCTTCACGGTGGGCGGTGGCACGGGGCAGGACACGTCGCCAGTAGAACTGCGCCGCGTGCAGTTTGGCCCGATAGAAACCCGTTTCGGCACTGCCACCCGCCAGGGCCGCCTCGGCGCGCATGGCCGCCTGCAGCCACAACGCGGCAAGCAGCACATAGGCCGAGTAAGCCAGGAAGTCCACCGAGACCGCGCCCATTTCCTGGGGGTCATGCTGGCAAGCCTCGACGACATGGCCGGCCAGTGCGCGCCATTCCTCCAGGCGCTGCCCGACCGCTGTCGCCATGGCATGCAGACCACCACCGGCACCAGCCGCCTCGACCTGCAGGGCCAGTTCATCGACCAGAAGGTTCAGCTCGGCCCCGCCATCGCCCAGCAGCTTGCGGCGCACAAAGTCGAGGGCCTGGATGCCGTTGGTGCCTTCATAGAGCTGGGTGATGCGGCTATCACGCATCAATTGCTCCATGCCCCACTCGCGGATATAGCCGTGCCCGCCGTACAGTTGCACGCCCAGGCTGGCGACCTCCTGCCCGACATCGGTGAAGAACGCCTTGACGATCGGGATCAGCAGCGCCGCCCGTCGGGCTGCGCCCTGGCGTGCCTGATCGCCCGCCGCTGCGTGCTCCAGGTCAAGCTGCCGGGCCGTGTAGATAGCCAGCATGCGACAGCCCTCGGTGAGGGCCTTCTGGGTCAGCAGCATGCGTCGCACATCCGGGTGGACGATGATCGGATCGGCCGGCCTGTCCGCCGCAACCGGGCCTGTCAGCGCGCGCGATTGCAAGCGTTCGCGAGCATAGGCCAGGCCACCCTGGAAAGCTGCCTCGGCAATGCCCAGCCCTTGCAGGCCGACCTGGAAACGGGCGTCGTTCATCATGGTGAACATGCACGCCAGGCCCTGGTTGGCCTCACCCACCAGCCATCCCAGGGCACCGTCGAAATTCATCACGCAAGTCGAGGCACCCTTGATGCCCATCTTGTGCTCAAGCGCACCACAACCCAGCGCGTTGCGCTCGCCACCCGGCAGCAGCTTGGGCACCAGGAACAGGCTGATGCCCCGCACCCCGGCAGGCGCATCGGGCAGGCGGGCAAGCACCAGATGAATGATGTTGTCGGTCAGGTCCTGCTCGCCGCCACTGATGAAGATCTTGCTGCCAGTGATGCGATAGGAGCCGTCGACCTGCGGCTGGGCGCGGGTGCGCAGCAAGGCCAGGTCGGTGCCGGCCTGCGGTTCGGTGAGGCACATGGTACCGGCCCACTCGCCACTGACCATGGGCGCCAGGTAGGCCTGCTGCAGCGCCGGGCTGCCATGGCGATGCAGGGCCAGCACGGCGCCTTCGGTGAGGCCGGAATAGATGCGGAACGACAACGACGCGGCCATCAGCATTTCGTGGAAACTGGCCGAGGCCATTTGCGGCAGGCCTTGTCCGCCGTAAGCCTGCGGGCCGGTCATGCTGGCCCAGCCATGGGCGACGTATTGCCGGTAGGCGTCGCGAAAACCGTCGGGCGTGGTGACCTCCCCCCCGGCCAACTGGCAGCCCTGCTCGTCACTGTTGCGGTTGAGAGGAGCGACGACTTCGCCGGTAAAACGCGCGGCCTCTTCCAGGATGCCGTCGAGGGTGTCGCGGTCCAGATCGATGCCCAGCTGCCGACAATGGCCGGCAACGTCGAACAGTTCGTGCAGCACGAAGCGCATGTCGCGCAAGGGAGCCTGGTAATTCATGCCTGAGCCTCCGCCAGCTGGTCGAAGCGCTTGCCCTTGGCCACCATCGAGTAGAGCAGGCCGGCCGGGCGCCAATGCTCGCCCAGTACGCTTTGCAGGTACTCCAGCCGGGCCAGGATGAATGCTGCACCCTGGTCATCGGCCCAGCGCATCGGGCCACCAGTGGCCGCCGGGAAGCCATAGCCGTTGAGCCACACCCGGTCGATGTCGGTGCTGTCGGCAGCGATGCCTTCCTGCAGAATCCTGGCCCCCTCGTTGACCAGCGCCAGCAGGCAGCGCTCGACGATTTCCTCCGCACTGATGCCCCGGCGACGGTAACCCAGGTCGTTGGAAACCTTGAGCACCAGGGCGTCGACCTCGGGGTCATGCTCGGCCTGGCGGCTGCCAGGTGCATAACGGTAATAGCCCTTCCCGGTCTTCTGACCCAGCCGGCCCAGATCGCACAGCGCATTGTCCACTTGCACCAGCGGATCGTGCATACCCTGCCTGGCCAGCTGACGGGCGCGCCATTCCAGGTCGATGCCTACCACGTCGTACATGCGGAACGGGCCCATGGCAAAACCGAACTGTTGCAGCACCGCATCCACCTGGTGCGGCAGCGCGCCTTCGAGCAGCAACTTGCGCGCTTCGGCCACATAACTGCGCAGCATGCGGTTGCCGATGAAACCCGGGCAGTTGCCGGCCACTACCGCCACTTTGCCCAGGCGTTCGCCCAGCGCCAGGGCGGTATCGAGCACCGCCTGGTCGGTGTGCGCGCCGCGCACTATCTCGAGCAGCTTCATGACATGCGCGGGGCTGAAGAAATGCAGGCCCAGCACCCGCGACGGTCGCTGGGTCACCGCCGCGATCGCGTCGATGTCCAGCGCCGAGGTATTGCTGGCCAGGATCGCCTCAGGTTTGAGGTACTGATCCAGGGCTCGGAAGATTTCCTGCTTGAGTTCAAGGCTTTCATACACCGCCTCGATCACCAGATCGGCCTGGGCCAGCGCGGTGTAGCCATCCACCGCCTGCACGCGCGCCAGGCAGGCTTGGGCCTCGGCCTGGGTGACACGCTGCTTTTCCACCTGCTGGGCCCAGGCCTGGCTGACCATGCTCAGGCCAGCGTCCAGGGCTGATGCGTTGCTGTCGAGCCACAGCACCGACAGGCCGGCACTGGCGAGGCTGATGACGATACCGCGGCCCATGGTACCTGCGCCTATCACGGCCACCTGGTTGATCGGAAAGGGGGTATTCACGCGCAACGCTCCTGCTTGTTGTAGGTATGAGGACAGGCATCACCCTAAGCAGGCCGCAGGTATTTTTGAAATTTCCATTTCGTATGCCATATATTCTGGCCATGAATATTTCCAACTTCGATCTGAACCTGTTACGGGTCTTCGACATGCTGCTGCGCGAGCAGAATGTCTCGCGGGCGGCTGAACGACTGGCCCTGACCCAGCCCACGGTCAGCAACGCCCTGGCGCGGCTGCGCGACCAGCTGGGCGACCCGCTGCTGGTTCGTGTTGGCCGGCGCATGCGCCCTACGCCGCGAGCACTGGCACTGGAAGGGCCGATTCGAGCGGCGCTGCAACAGATCGAGCAGACCCTGGCCACCGGCGATGCCTTCGAGCCACAGCGCAGCCACCGTCAACTGCGCATCGCCCTCACCGACTTCGTCGAACAGCTGTGCATGCCACCGCTGCTGGCACGCCTGCAGGTACTGGCCCCACACTTGCGCATCGATGTGGTGCACCTGGCTCCCAACCTGCCGGCCGAAGCGCTGGACCGCGGCGACCTCGATCTGGTACTGGGGCGCTTCGACGAGGTGCCGGCACGCTTCAGCCGTCGCCCCTGGCGGCGTGAAACCCTGCAAGTCGCGCTGCGCCAGAAGCATCCGCAACTGGCGCCGGACCAGGCGCTGGACCTTCAGGCGTTCCTCGGCTTGCGGCATATCTGGGTACACGGTGGCCAGACCCGGGGCATGGTCGACCAATGGCTGGCCGAACAAGGCCTGACCCGGCAAATTGCGTACACCACTCCCAACTACCTGCAAGCCGCGCATCTGGCTGCCGCCACCGAGATGTGCGTGGTGCTGCCGCGGCAACTTGCACAGCAGTTCGCGAAGTTGCTGCCCCTCACGGTGCACGAACTGCCCTTTGCCCTTGAGCCGTTCGAGCTGGAACTGGTGCACCTGACCCACCGCCGGCACGACCCCGCCCTTGCCTGGCTGGTGGAGCAGATCCTGGAGCTCCCGCCTGCCTGAGGCCATCAGCAAATGCGATGGCAACCATGCCGCTCTGGTATTGGCTGGTGCCCGAACCGGTCCCCTACAGTGGTCCGCCCCGATAACAACAAGGACACACCATGCGCTTCCCACTGTCGATGCTGGCGCTCGCCCTGCTGGCGCCCCTCCCGAGCCTGGCCGCTACGGCGGCAAAGGACGCCACCCCGGCCACCCAGGCCAGCAACCAGCAATGGCTGCAACGCCTGCCCTTCGATGACCACCGGGATTACGAGGCGGCCCGGCGCGGGCTGATCGAACGCTTCGACGGGCCGGTCGCGACCGCCGATGGCAAGACAGTGTGGGACCTGGGCCAGTACCGTTTTCTCGACCCGGCGCAGGCCCCGGCCACGGTAAACCCGAGCCTGTGGCGCATCGCCCAGCTGAACACCATCGCCGGGCTGTTCAAGGTCACCGAAGGCATCTACCAGGTTCGCGGCCTGGACCTGGCCAACATGACCATCATCGAAGGCCAGGACGGGCTGATCGTGCTCGATCCGCTGCTGGCCGTCGAAACCGCCAGGGCTGGCCTTGAGATGTATTTCCGGCACCGCCCGCGCAAGCCGGTGACCACGCTCATCTACACCCACCCACACATCGACCACTTCGGCGGCGCGCGCGGGGTGATCGACGAGGCGGACGTCAAGGCCGGCAAGGTCCAGGTCATTGCACCTGAAGGCTTCTTCGAGCATGCCATCGGCGAGAACGTGCTGGCCGGCCCGGCCATGAAACGCCGCGCCCAGTACATGTACGGCGCCCCACTGCCCCGCGGGCCACGCGGCCAGGTGGATGCCGGCCTGGGCAAAGGGGTGCCGGCCAATGCCACCGTCAGCCTGATAGCGCCGACGCTGGAAATCAGCCAGCCGCTGCAACGCATGACCCTCAGCGGCGTGGAGGTAGAGTTCCAGTTGACCCCGGGCACCGAAGCGCCAGCAGAGATGAACATCTACTTCCCTGGGCTCAAGGCATTGTGCATGGCCGAGAACGCCACCCACGTGCAGCACAATGTGCTGACCCTGCGCGGGGCGCTGGTGCGCGACCCGAAAGTCTGGGCGCACTACCTGGACCAATCGCTGTTGCGTTACGGCGACCAGGCCGAGGTGGTGTTTGCCCAGCATCACTGGCCGACCTGGGGCGGGCCGGCAATCCGCGAATACCTGGCCGACCAGCGTGACATGTATGCCTTCATCGATAGCCAGACCTTGCGCCTGATCAACCAGGGCCAGACACCGATGGAAATCGCCCAGAGCCTGGCCAGCCTTCCGCCGCGCCTGGCCAGCAAATGGTACAGCCGCGACTACTATGGCTCGCTCAGCCATAACGTACGTGCTGTCTACCAACGCTATATGGGCTTTTACGATGGCAACCCGGCCAACCTCGACCCACTGCCGCCGCAAGCTGCCGGCAAGCGTTACGTGGCGGCAATGGGTGGCTCCGATCAGGTGCTGGCCAGGGCACGCCAAGCCTTTGCCGAAGGTGATTACCGCTGGGTGGCGCAACTGGTGAACCACCTGGTATTCGCCGAACCGGGCAATACCGCAGCGCGCGAGCTGCAGGCCGATGCGCTGGAGCAGCTGGGTTACCAGAGCGAGAACGCCACCTGGCGCAATGCCTACCTCAGCGGCGCCCAGGAGCTGCGCGACGGAGTAGCCGCCAGCACCGGCAGTGGCGGCAATGCCGACGACATGGTACGGGCACTGACACCCAGCCTGTTCTTCGATTACCTGGGGGTACGAGTGGATGCCTTCAAGGCGGTGGATAGCGACCTCAGCATCAACTGGCGCTTCACCGACCTGGGCGAAGATTACGCCCTGACCCTGCGCAACGGCGTGCTCACCCATCGCGACCTGACTCGTCACGCCCAGGCCGATGTGCAGGTGAGCATGAGCAAACAGACGTTGGACCGCATTGCTCTGAAGCAGACCGGGTTCCTCAAGGAGGCCACCCTGGGCGAAATCTCCATCGAGGGTGAGCGGGTGAAGTTCCTGCGCTTCATGGGCGGCCTGGAGAACGCCGATTCCCGTTTCAACATCGTGACCCCTTGAGCCCCGGCGTCTTCGCCAGCAAGCCCGCTCCCACCGGTACCGTCTTGGCTTTCAGACTCACATTGTACCTGTGGGAGAGGTTTCAGCCCCCGTTCGCCAAGCGGTACAACCCTGCCAGCGCCATCAGGCACACCCCGCCACCCAGCGCCAATACCGGCAGAATCGCAGGCTGACCGCGCTCGGCGCACAACATCGCCAGGCCCTCGCTGTAGCGCCGCCCCTGGCGGGCCAACAGCATCAGCGTTGCGCAGCCCACCAGTGCGGCCAGCGGCAGGTCGCCCTGTCGCAAAGCCAGCCCCGCGACTGCCACCAGCGCCAGCCAGGTACGCCGCCAGGCCAGTTCGGTGCGTTCGGCCTGCAAACCCGGGTCAAGCATGCCAACGCGGCCACAACACGGCAGCGGCCATCAATGCCGCGACCAGGCAACCCAGTGCCAACATCGGCACCAGCGCTGGCAGCGGCAATGGCCGGCGTTGGCGCAAGGCACGCTCCACCCGCAGCCAGCGCAGGCAGGCGCCGGCGCTCAGCAGCGTGCTCAACAACATCAGGCCGCCGACCAGCCAAAGCCGAAGCGGCGCCTGCAGGGCCTGGCCGGCAAAGGTCTCGATGGCAATAGCACCTCCCAGCAACGCCAGCGCGGTACGGATCCAGGCCAGGAACGTGCGCTCGTTGGCCAGGGTGAAACGAGGGTCGGGCGCCTCGCCTTGCCCCAGCAGGCGCCGAGTCCAGTCCGGCCGTGGTTCGAACACGTCCATCAGCGCACGCCAAAGCTGCGCAAAGCGCCGGGAGAGAAATACGAAAGGCTGGTGCGAACATTGAAGTCAAACGGGCGACGCTGCTCGTTGATCAGCCCTGACGCATGGTAGCGGCCACTCTTGAGGTCATAGGTGACCTCCATTGCGTTGACCGCCACCTCGCCGCCCGGGTGGTAAAAGCTGTGGGCCTGTGATGTACGCCACAGCTGGCCGCCAGCATCGTAGCTGTCGGTTTCGAGAATGGCCCAGGTGTCTTCGTCGACATAGAAGCGTCGCTTGGCGTAGATGTGCTGTGCGCCGGGCTTCAGGGTCGCCTCCACCACCCACACCCGATGCAGCTCGTAGCGGGTGGGCGCCGGATTGACATGGCCAGGTTTGATCAGCTCGGCATAGCTCAGCTCGGGCGATGCCAGGCGGTAGCTGTTGTAGGGCACATGCAGGGCCTGCTTGCCCAGCAACTTCCATTGGTAACGGTCGGGGGCGCCATTGAACATGTCGCGGCTGTCGGCAGTACGCAGGCCGGCAGTGCCTGGCCCGGTGGTGTCGTAGGCGATGCTCGGCGCGCGCCGTACACGCCGCTGACTGGCACTGTAGACCCAGGACAAGCGGGGCTCGGCTACCTGGTCAAGGGTTTCATGGACCACCATGGCATCACCGGCAAGCCGTGATGGTGCCATCATGCGGTAGGTGAAGTAATACAGCACATTGCTTGCACCCAGCCCGCTCAGGCCTTCCGGGCGGGCCAGGTCCTGGCGCGCGCTCATCAGCACGAAGCGGCCGTTCTTGAGCGGTGTGACGCTGTCGGACATCTGAATGTAGCTGGCATTGCGGTGCCGGGTCAGGTGGTTCCAGATCACCTGCAGGCCATTGTCCGGCCGAGGAAACGCAATCACGCCACCGAACCCGCGCAGCCCGTTGCCCTGGTCATCCAGCTGCACCTGCACTGCGTTGCGGGCGGCCGAGGCGGCGACTCCGGCAGGCACCGCCACGCTACGATGGGTAGGGTAGACCGGCAGTTCGAAGGTTTGCGGGAAGCGCTTGAGCAAAGCTACCTGGCCGTCGGAAAGCTGGCTCTGGTAAAGCCGATAGTTGGCCGCCGTGATCCGGTACAGTGGCTGCTCGGCGGCATACGGATCCAGCGGCGTGCCGTTGTCGCCCAAGCGCTGCTGGGCTACTGTCAACCCGCCTTGCCAGGCCGGGATACGGCCGTCCGGGCTGGCCGCACGTTCAGCGCCCACAGGGGTCAGGTTGTCAGGCAGGCCTGCTGCAGCCAACCCGGCGCTGGCCCAGAACAGGCCGATCATCAGCATTCGCATTTTCATCATCATGCCCTCAGAAGGTGACGCCCAGGCTCAGCGAGACAAAGTCCCGATCGCCACGGGTGCCATAATCGCCGTCGATAAAGTCGGTGTACGACAGGCTCAGGCTGTAGGTGCTGGCAAGCGTCGCATCCAGCCCGACGCTAATGGCCTTGGAGCCTTCGCTGAAAGCCGAGCCCTCCACCGGGCCTGTACCGTGCACATCGTGCGACCAGGACAGGTTTGGCCGCAGGTCGAAGCCGGCGATCACGTTGGGGTAGGTCAAGGTGGCGCGTAGCCGGTAGCCCCAGGAGAACGGGGTCATGAAGCCTTGGTCGTTGCAGTGCTCTGGCGTCTTGGAAATCGCCCGGCATACGCTGTTGTCCGCCAGTTCGCCACTGTTGAAGGTACCCGAGCGGCCGTAACGCGGGCCTGTGCCGCCCTCCAGCCCGCCGACGTAGGTGGCCCCGGCCTCGCCCACCAGCAGCATCTGGTTGGCCCCCAGTACCTGGCTGAATGCATGCACGGCGGTGACCTGAAGCTGGGTCACCTCCTTGCGCCGGTAGCCATCGAACAAGGTGCTGGCGCTGTCTGGCCGCAGCCCGTCGCCCAGCAAAGGCGAACGCCCCTCGACATTGAGCAGTGACTGGATGATGTCGGTACCGTTGAGCTGCATGGGCATATTCGGCCGGTAACTCAGCTCACCCTGCAGAGCCGTACCGCTGCGCAGAGTGGTGGCGAACGACAAACCGTACATGCGGATGTCCTCGGGGTACTGCACGCGGTACTGGGAGGTACCCAGGCGCAATGCGCCGACCAGCGACTGACCGGCAGCGGAACCGAGAAACCCGGCACAGCCGGCCGGGCCAATGCCCAGGTTGGCGCACAACTGTGGGGCGAAGCGGCTGTTGTCGAAATATGGGCTGCTGACCGTCCCCAGATAAGGCGTGCGGCTGTGATAGTTGGCAGCGTAGGCACCGAACTCGGTGTCCAGCGCCGCCACGTACCAGCGCAGCGAAACGCCCCACTGCCCGCCGTCGCGGGCATCCTGGTCACTGCCCCGGGGTATGCGCACGCCTTCGCTGGTCAGGTTCACGCCAAACGGTGCAAGGCCGGCCACGGCAGCCGGGTTGCCAAGCAACCTGGCCCCCACATCCAGGCCATCGCAACCATCGGGCAGGAAGTCGTTGTTGGAGAAGAACGTGCCGCAGTTGTCGAGCTGGGTCTGGTCCCAGTCCAGCTGGTAGAAGCCATCGACCGACAACGCCTCGGTCAGGTTTTGAGTGAAATAGAACAGGTTCACCGGTACCAGCGCGTCCTTCACCTCCGAACCTGGGCGGCGCAACGCCGCCAGGTTGAAGGGATTGATGACGTTCAGCCCGCCCTGGATGAAGGTGCTCTCGCCCCAGTTCACCACCTGCTTGCCCAGCCTTACCGAGCCTGGCTGGCCATCGATGTCGTAGAGGTAGTAGCCGAAGGCGTCGAGCAACTGTGTACCTGCGGTCTTGGCCGAGCGCTTGCGGTTGTTGTCCTCGACCGCCTTGAAGCGCTGGTCATGGTCACGCAGCGCCGTGTCGTACCAGTAGGTGCCACGCAGGAACACACCCAGGTTGGCATGTTTGAGCTCCAGATCATGGGTACCTTTGAACACTGCCGAAAACACATCACCCGAGGCAAAGTTCAGGCGGCCGTCATCACTGTTTGCACTATTGTGCAAAGCCGGGTCCGGGTTGGCAGTGGAAATGCTGGTGCCAAACGAAAGCGCTGAATCAAACTGTCCTTCAAACGCTCCAAGATTAAATTGCACGGCCAGGGCAGGCATAGAAAAAAGTGCAGATGCAAGCAACGACAACGGCCCCGAAAGACCAGAAGTACGGAATGCCATCACTCTTAACCTCTTATTGTGTTTATTCGAGAGTGAGTTGCGAGTTAGCGCCGAAACACGGCGCAAAGGCTTGTATGAAAGGGCTTGGGTAAATAAGCGAACGTTTCTGTTATCCTCGATTCGGTGTTCCCTGATACTAAGTAGGCCACCAGACCGGAACAAATAACGTCTCCCGATAGTTGCCATACCACTTCGGCATAGCCTGAGAATTGCCATGACTTTGAAACAGCTGCGTTACCTGATTGCCATTGTCGAAGCCGGCAGTTTCTCCAACGCCGCGCGGCACGCGTTCATTGCCCAGCCGGCATTGAGCCGTCAGATAGGCCTGCTGGAAAGCGAACTGGAAATGCAATTGCTGGCGCGCCAGCATGACGGCATCGAGCTGACCGATGCAGGGCGCCAGCTGTACGAGGTGGCACGCTCGGTGATACAGAAGCTCGACTCGGTCAAGGACGAACTCAAATCCAGCCGGGGCAACCCCAAGGGCCACGTGGCCATCTCGATTCCGGCCACGGCTTCGGCGTTGCTGTTGCCAGCCATCATCACCCAGGCGCAGGCACGCTTTCCCGGCATCAAGCTCACCGTATGGGACGGCTTGAGCCGCGAAGGCGGCCAGGCGATCGAGCTGGGCAAGGTGGATTTCGGTGTGGTGCCCAACGCCGAAGAGCTGGCGCACGTGGTTGCCGAACCCGTGTTCTCCGAAGACCTGTACTGGGTAGGCCTGCCTGCGCATGGTCCGGACGACTCACCAATCACTCTGGCCGAGGCAGCGTCGAGCCGGCTGGTGATGCCGCCGCGCAGCCTGCACCTGCGCAGGCGCATCGAGCAGGCGGCCATGGAAACCGGCGTGACGCTGGATTCAAGCTATGAACAGCAGTCGGCACCCGGCATAACCAGCCTGGTACGTGCCGGCCTGGCGGCGACCATCAGCAACTGGCCGCCCTTGCTGGACCTGGCAGCCCCGGCCAGTGCGCGGCTGATCGTGGAACCGCGCATCACCCGAACCATTGCCCTGGCCCATTCGCAACACAAGCCACTGTCATTCGCCGCCGCCTGCATGCGCGACCTGGTGCGCGGGCTGCTGGTGGATGCGGTGCGCAGCGAGCGCTGGAGAGGCACCCTGATCGAGCGTGCTCCACTGCCGCAGCAGAGCCTCTGAACGCAGCGCAGCTCAGGCCCGGGCCAGCGCAGCCGTGTCCACCTGCAGCAGCCGTTGGCGGGTTTTCTGCGGGTCCATCCACACCAGCCCGGTCAACCCGGCGATCACCAGCACCGCCCCGCACACCAGGAAGCCCTGGCCATACCCTGCCGGGTGGTCGGCTCCGGCGCCCTGCACCAGCAAACCCGTGACTACGGGTGCCGCCAGCCCTGCCAGCGAAGCGATACCATTGCCGATAGCCAGAATGCCGCCACGCTGCCCGCTAGGCGTGAACTCCGCCAGCATGGCTGGCCCCACCGAGTACATGACCAGCGCCAGCCCGCCGCTGAAGGTCAGGCTCATGATTCGCTCGACATTGCCCAGACCCGGCAGGAACAACGCCGCCGACAGCAACCCGCTGGCAATCAGGCACAGAGAGACGAAGGCTCCGCGCGACCAGCGCGTCGCCACCCCGGCGCGCATCATGCGCTGCGACAGCCACGCCATGAACAGGCTCAGCGGCGTGGTCACCACGACGAACAGCACGAACACCCGGCCGGTCATGATCGGGTCGATGCCCAGCCCGGTTTCCAGGTAGCTCGGCACCCAGGTCAAGGTCAGGGCCAGCGACCAATTGGCGGCGAAGTGGCACAGGTAATTGCCCAGCACCGTGCGGTCGCCGAGCAGACGACGGTAGGCGATGTGCGCCTGCTCTTCCTTGAGCTGGCCAGGGCGGATGCGGTCAAGCGTACCCTCGCGCCCCAATGCCCACCACAGCGCGCACCACGCCGCGCCGATCAGAGCCAGCACGATGAAGTTCATGCGCCAGCCATAGTGCACGCTGATCCATGGAATCATTGCGCCTGCCACCAGCAGCCCCAGTGCACTACCGGTATGCAACAGCGCCACCGGCAGGTTGCGCCGGTCGTTGGGGAACCACTTGTACAAGGCATGGGTAGCCACCGGTGACGCCGGCCCTTCGCCGATGCCCAGCAACACCCGGCAAGCGACAATCGCCCACAGGGAGGTGACGAACAGCATGGGCAACTGGATCAGTGCCCAGAACGCGCCCATGCCCAACAGCAGCGTGCGGGTCGGCCGGCGGTTGGCCATGAAGCCGCCGACCACCGCAGAGATGGCGAAGAACCAGTGCAACGCGCCGCCTACCAGGCCGAACTCGGCCGGGGACAAACCCAGTTCCCTGGACATGGGTACCGCTACAAGGCCGATGACCACCTTGTCCAGGAAGTTCACCAACATAAGCATCGCCAGCAGTACCGCAATCATCCAGGCCGTGCCTGCACGCGCGGGGGAGTCAGTATGAGTCATGTCGATCTCTCTTATTGTTCTTGTGGGAGAGCCCGGCCAATCGAGGCCGGGTGTGCAGTTTCACTGCTCGGGCATGAGCACGCCCTTGGCAATGGTGTTGCGCTGGATTTCGCTGGTTCCGGTAAGAATGCGCATCATACGGGTCGCACGGAAAATCCACTCCACCGGGTTGCCCCGCAACAGCCCGGCCCCCCCATGAATCTGCACGGCACGGTCGGCGATACGGAAGGCCGTTTCCGATACGAACAGCTTGCACATCGGCGCCTGGGTACGGATATCGCCACCGGCGTCATTCAGCGCGGCAGTGGCATAGACCATGCTGCGTGCCGCATGCAGCTCGGTGGCCATGTCGGCGATCATGTGATTGATCGACTGGAACATCGCGATCGGCTGGCCAAACTGCTTGCGCGTGCGGGCGTAGTCGATCGACAGGTTCAGCGCCAGCCCCGCCAGGCCCAGCATGGTTGGACAATGCAGCAGACGATTGAGGGTGATGCGGCCCATTGCCAGCTTGAAGCCCTGCCCTTCCTCGCCAATGCGGTTGGCCACCGGCACCCGTACCTCATCGAGAAGGATGTCGCCATGGGCGCCGCCGCCGGACATGACCGAGTAATCGCTTTCTACCCGCACTCCCGGCGCATCCAGCTCGACAAAGAATGCCGAGATGCCTTGGGCGCCGCGCCCGGGGCCGGTGACCGCGAGCAGTACCGCGATGTCGGCATAAGGTGCACCGGAAATGTAGCGCTTGGCCCCGCTCAGCACGTAGTACTCGCCTTCACGCCGGGCGGTAGTCCTGATCGCCGTGGCATCGGACCCGGCTTCACTTTCGGTCAGCGCGAAGCACACGGCCTTTTCGGCCCGGCACACCGGCTGCAGGAATGCCTCGACCTGGGTTGGGCTGGCCACCTTGAACAGGTGGCCAACACGCGGCGGCCCGGAAAGCTCGCCGAGAATATGCGGCGCCAGCATGGAGCCAGTCAGCACCGTGGCCTCTTTCACCGCACATAAATCGGACACGCTCAATCCTGCACCACCGATCGTTTCAGGCAGCATGATGTTGTAGAAGCCCTGCTCGCACGAGCGCTGCCACACCTGCTGCAGCACTTCACGCGGGTGGGGCTCGGCCCAGCTGAGGCCGGCGCTTTGTTCCAGGGGCAGGATCTCGTTGCGAACGAAGCCGCCGATGGCCTCGATGATCTGTCTGGCCTTTTCACTTGGCTGGTACATGGCAATTCCTCAGGTCAAATGCGGCGTTCGCTGTTTTGCCAGTAGGCGTCTCGAATCAGGCGGCGCACCACCTTGCCGTTGGGGTTCTTCGGCAGCTCGCTGACGAAGTCCACCCCGCGCGGTTTCTTGAACCCGGCAAGGGCCTGGGCACAATGTTCGATGACCTCGTGTTCCTGCAGCTGCATGCCAGGCTTGAGCACGATCACTGCACGCACCGCTTCGCCCCACTGCTCGTCGGGCACGCCCACCACGGCGGCCTCGAACACTTGCGGCAGGCTGTAGAGCACCTGCTCGACTTCGCTGGGGTAGATGTTGAAGCCGCCGGAAATGATCATTTCCTTCTTGCGGTCGACGATGAACACGTAGCCCTGCTGGTCAACTGTGGCCAGGTCGCCGGTGAGGTAGTAGCCGTCACGCATCACCTCGGCGGTAAGGTGCGGTGCGCGCCAGTAGCCCTGCATGATGTCCGGGCCCTTGACCACGATCTCGCCCACCTCGCCTGGCTGGACGTCGCTAAAATCGTCGTTCACTACACGCAGGTCGGTCTCGAAGTAGCATCGTCCGCACGAGGCCAGCCGGCGGTAGTCGCCGTCTTCGCACAGGTGGTCCTGCTCGGTCAGCACCGTCACCAGCGAGCAGGTTTCGCCAGCACCGTAGCCCTGGGCCAATATCGGCCCGAACACTTCGATGGCCCGCTTGACGAGCGCTGGCGCCATTGGCGCTGCGCCATACATCACCAGGCGCAGGCTGCTCAGGTCATAGCGCTCGACCCCGGGGAAATTGACCAGACGGTTGATCATGGCCGGTACCAGGAACAACCGGGTCACGCCCTCGCGCTGGATGGTCTCGAGCAGCAACTGGTCGTCGTAGCGATCCAGCAACAGGTTGCAGGCGCCCACCGCCAGCAGCGGCATCAGCTGCATGCCGCTGGCATGGGTGATGGGGCCGACATGGGCCATGATGTCGCCTGGGCCGGCACGCCGCGTGGGGCTGGCGATGCTCTTGCGGATCAGCGCCTTGCGGTTGCCCACACTGAGCATTGCTGCCTTGAGCACACCGGAACTGCCCGAGGTGTAGTGCAACACGGCCAGTGCTTCGTCAGGCAGGTCGCAACTGACTGGCTGGCTGCTGCCCTGGGCCAGCAGTGCGGCGTAGCCGATGTCACCGCCCTGCTCGCCGAGGGTAACGATCAGGCGCAGCGCAGGCACCTCCTGCCTGCGCGCCAGCAAGGCCTCGGCAGCTTGTGGGTCGGCGATCAGCGCGACGCTGCAGGCGTCGTTCAGTACCTGGATCACTTCATCCAGCGCCAGGCGTGCATTGACCGGGACCTTGACCAGGCCGGCCTTGTAGAAAGCCACCTCCGCCTCCACCAGTTCGACCCGGTTGGGAGCCAGGATCGCGACATGTTCGCCGGTGGCGATGCCATGGGCCAACAAGGCCGAGGCCAACTGATTGGTACGCTGTTCAAGCTGGGCAAAGGTAAGCCGGGTATGGCGGTCGATCACCGCCAAACGTTCCGGCCAGTATCTGGCACTTCGACTGGTTAGGGTTGCGAGGTTCACGTTGTTGTTCTCGTCGCGGTTAAGACCCGGTCGATGCTAAACAGCGTGCAGCCGGAGCAAGTAATACCAGTTACGTATGCGGGCCATAACGGTTTGCACTGGGCCACATTGCCTGAACTGATATTGGAGATGACACATCGCTTGCATATGACACTTTGTGTCATTAATATCGCAATTGTGTCCTGACGGCGCCCTCGCCGATCAGCAATCCATCGCCCCTCCCCATGCAGATACCGCCCATGACGACCACCATGCAGACACCCAAGGACCAGCTGGTCAAGCTCGCCCAGCAGCAGATGCTGACGGCGCTGACCGACAACACCTACACCCCTCGACAAAAGCTCGCCCTCACCTGCCGCATCCTGTTCGATGGCGGCCACGACTCCGGCCTGGCCGGGCAGATCACCGCCCGCGCCGAGCAGCCTGGCACCTACTACACGCAACAACTCGGCCTGGGTTTCGACGAGATCGCCGCTTCCAACCTGCTGGTGGTCGACGAAGACCTCACCGTGCTGCAAGGCAGCGGCATGGCCAACCCGGCCAACCGCTTCCACAGCTGGCTGTACCGCGCACGCCCCGACGTCAACTGCATCATCCACACCCACCCGCTGCACAGCGCCGCCCTGTCGATGCTGGAAGTGCCGCTGGCCATCTCGCACATGGACCTGTGCCCACTGTTCGACGACTGCGCGTTCCTCAAGGAATGGCCCGGCGTACCGGTGGGCAACGAAGAAGGTGAAATCATTTCCAGGGCGATCGGCGACAAGCGCGCGATCCTGCTTTCCCACCATGGCCTGCTGATCGCCGGCCGCTCGATCGAGGAAGCCTGCGTGCTCGCCCTGCTGTTCGAGCGCGCGGCCAAGATGCAGCTGCTGGCCATGGGTGCCGGTGACATCCGCCCCATTCCGGATGCCCTGGGCAAGGAGGCTCACGACTGGATCTCCACCCCCAAACGTCATGGCGCCGCCTTCAGCTATTACGCGCGCCGTGCCTTGCGTGCCCATGGCGACTGCCTGGGCTGACTGAAGTTGTACTCTTTCCCCAACAACGGCAGAGGTGCCTGGTTATGTCTACACCTGTAATTCGCGGCGTTATCGGCTACACCATCACTCCCTTCACGGCAGACGGCACACTCGACCTGGATGCCCTGGGCCTGTCCATCGACCGGCTGATCGCCGACGGCGTGCATGCCATTGCCCCGCTGGGCAGCACCGGCGAAGGCGCCTACCTGTCCGACAGCGAATGGGAAACGGTGGTGCGCTTCAGCCTGGCACGCATTGCCGGTCGCGTGCCCAGCGTGGTCAGCGTCTCCGACCTGACCACCGCACGCACCGTGCAGCGCGCTCGCCTGGCACAGGCCTGCGGCGCCACGGCGGTGATGGTGCTGCCCGTCTCCTACTGGAAGCTCACCGAAGCCGAAGTGGTCGCCCACTACAAGGCCGTGGGCGCGGCCATCGACATTCCGATCATGCTCTACAACAACCCGGGCACCAGCGGCACCGACCTGTCTGTGGAGCTGATCCTGCGCATTCTCGGCGAAGTGCCCAATGTGACCATGGTCAAGGAAAGCACCGGCGACATACAGCGCATGCACCGCCTGTTCAAGGCCACCGATGGCCAGGTGGCCTTCTACAACGGTTGCAACCCGCTCACCCTGGAAGCCCTGGTGGCCGGCGCCACCGGCTGGTGCACTGCCGCGCCCAACCTGATCCCGGCGCTGAACCTGGCACTGTGGGACGCGGTGCAGCAAGGCGACCTGGCTGAAGCTCGCGCGCTGTTCTACCGCCAGTACGAACTGTTGGAGTACATCACCCGCCGCGGCCTGCCCACCACCATCAAGGCCGGTTTGAAGCTGCTCGGCCAGGATGTCGGCCCTCCACGCCTGCCCCTGCAGCCGCTGGACGGGCACGGTAGCGCCTACCTGAAGGGCCTGCTGGAGGAGCTGGCATGATGGCTGGCGGGTGTTTGCCACAATATTTGTAGCGCCTGTCAGATCGAGCGCCGCCCGCGCGGCGCTGATTCGGACAGGCCCTGAAAACGCAACGGCGAAGACCCGCCAGCCATCACGCCCTTCTATCCATCCAGACCAATCACCCAACCGGGTTGGCGTGTATCACCCGCCCTCCCGCCGCCGGCCGATCGACGAACAGCACATCCAACACACTGTTACGCAACCCCTTCAACGCATTCCAGTTCGCCGATGTATGCACATACCTGTCACGCAACAAACGCAGTTCATCCTCGGTCAACCCATGCTGTTCACACTCACCCAAGGCAAACCCGTGCAACTTGCGGCTGATGCCCAGCAACTCCTCCGGCAACCGATGCTCAGCCTGCCCGCCCAACGGCGCAAACGGCACACCCGCCCGCACTGCCAGCTCCCGCATGATGCTCAGGTATACCCGGGAGAGCTGTCCCGCCACTTCCCGCTCGCGGTACACCGCCGCATATACCTGCTTTTGCGCCTCGCTCGGCCGGCCACCGGCGATCGGTTCCTCCCAGGCGAGCACCTGCGGCCTGGGCGCCCCCAGTTCGCCGAACGCCGACGCCAGCAAGGCACTGACGGTGGCATGCACGCGAGTCTGCTCGGCGCGCATGCCCACTGGCACCCGCTGTGA
Source organism: Pseudomonas sp. B10(2017) (assembly GCF_002113295.1). NCBI lineage: Bacteria > Pseudomonadati > Pseudomonadota > Gammaproteobacteria > Pseudomonadales > Pseudomonadaceae > Pseudomonas > Pseudomonas sp. B10(2017). The sequence goes on along the minus strand of NZ_NEJU01000014.1, from coordinate 87,790 downwards.
CTGCGGTTTGCACAGCAGCACCTGCTCTTGTGTGGTATCCGGGTAACCACCGCCAATGTTCGAGTGCACGCCCGGAAGCACGATGTCATGGTCGCTGCGCACCAGCGGGAAGTTGTGTCGCTGCTCGTCCTCCGCCACCAGCTGCACCATTTGCCGAGCAATGCCCGCGCCCAGGCCCAGGCGCAAGTCACCATGGCGGTCGTCGGCGGGGTCGAAGTCGCCCTGCAGCGGCGCGATGATCGCCGCCACCGTGTCGAACAGGCCGATGAAGTTGATCACGATGCCACAGGGCACAGCCAACAGGCTGCCGCCGCCATCATGCAGCAGGTTGGCCAGATGCCGCACAGCAGCTGCCCCTCGGCTGAAACCGAACAAGTCGAACTCGACCCGCTCGAGTCTTGCCTGCGGATTCGCCTGGCCCCACTCCCGCAGTTGCCCGGCAATTCCCTCCAGGGCCTCGTTGACCCGGGTCTCGGCCCCCCTGCACCCACGCCCGGTGAAGAAGGCATAGACATGATCCTCCTCGCCCGCCAGGGTGCCCACGCCTTCGACATAGCGCTTGAGGAACGCCGTGGCCCCGTCAGCGCCGGCCCCCTGCGCCGGGTACAGCGCATACAACAGGGCCACGTTGCTCAAGGCATTGGCATAACTGCCTCCTTTACCCCCCGGTGCATCCACCGGCATCACATTGTTCAGGTTGTTACCGGTGCCATCGAAGAACACACCAAAACGCAGAGTGACTGGCGTGATGTGTGCGGTGCTACAGCTGTTCAGGTCCATCGTGGTGCCTCCTGCTTGTACAAAAAGCACAAGCAAGCGCCAACACGCCGCTGCGGAACATCAGCCAATGGCCAGCCATATGCAGGACATTTCCGCACCTGCATGGCCCCGGCAAGGATAAATTTCCCTACCGCCATTGGTCGCCACCCCCCCGGATGGATTAAAGTATCACCCCTTGCCAGGGCAGCTGCTTCCAGCCGCCTGCGGCCCCATACCAGGAACCGTCACCGATGGAACACCGTGAAGCGCTGATCGCGCTGCGCACCTTTCTTTCTTCCCAGATCCTAGGCCAGGAAAAACTGGTCGAGCGGCTGTTGATCGTGCTCCTGGCCGACGGCCACATGCTGGTCGAAGGCGCGCCGGGCCTGGCCAAGACCAAAGCCATCAAAGAGCTTGCCGAAGGCATCGAGGCACAGTTCCATCGCATTCAGTTCACCCCCGACCTGCTCCCGGCCGACATCACCGGCACCGAAATCTACCGCCCGGAAACCGGCAGCTTCGTGTTCCAGCAGGGGCCGATCTTCCATAACCTGGTGCTGGCCGACGAAATCAACCGCGCCCCGGCCAAGGTGCAGTCCGCACTGCTCGAAGCCATGGCCGAACGCCAGGTCAGCGTGGGCCGCAGTACCTACGACCTGTCGCCGCTGTTCCTGGTGATGGCAACGCAGAACCCGATCGAGCAGGAAGGCACCTACCCACTGCCCGAGGCCCAGCTCGACCGCTTCCTGATGCACGTGAAAATCGGCTTCCCCGACGCTGCAGTGGAGCGGCGCATCCTGCTGCAGGCTCGTGGTGAAGCCCTGGGCGGCGAGACCAAGCCCGAGCGCCGGGTCAGCCAGCAGGCGATCTTCGCCGCCCGCAAGGAAATCCTCGGCCTGTACATGGCCGACGCGGTGGAGGAGTACCTGGTGCAACTGGTGATGGCCACCCGCACTCCGGCCAAGTTCGACGCCGAACTGGCCGACTGGATCGCCTACGGCGCCAGCCCGCGTGGCTCCATATCGCTGGACCGCTGCGCGCGCGCGCACGCCTGGCTGGCCGGGCGCGACTTCGTCAGCCCCGAAGACATCCAGGCGGTACTGTTCGACGTACTGCGCCACCGCATCATCCTCTCGTTCGAGGCCGAGGCGGCGGGGATCGACCAGGACCGCGTGGTCCAGCGCATCCTCGACGTCGTCGCCGTTGCCTGAGCCCATGCCCACCGCATCGCTGGCCGAGCCCGGCATCCGCATCGGCCTTGCCGAGCTGATCGACATGCGCCACCGCGTGCGCGAAATCCAGCTGTTTTCCCGGCCCGGCCAGCGCAGCCCGCTGGTGGGGCTGCACCACTCCAAATTGCGCGGACGGGGCGTGGACTTCGACCAGGTGCGCGTGTACCAGGCCGGTGACGATGTGCGCAACATCGACTGGCGGGTCACCGCGCGTACCCAGGAGCCGCACACCAAGCTGTTCCACGAGGAGCGCGAACGGCCCATCTTCATCCTCGTCGAGCAGAGCCAGCGGCTGTTCTTCGGCTCTGGGCTGATATTCAAGTCGGTGCTGGCCGCCCAGGCCGCCGCGCTGTTCGGCTGGGCCGCGCTGGGCCACAACGACCGCATTGGCGGTTTGGTGTTCGGCGACAACGAGCACCACGAAATCAAGCCCCGGCGCAGCAAGCAGAGCTTGCTGCAACTGCTCAACCGCCTGGCCAAGGTCAACCAGGCGCTGCACACCGAGGCCACGCCCGGTGCCGACAGCCTCGGCCTGGCCCTGCGCCGCGCCCGCGAAGTGCTGCGCCCCGGCAGCCTGGCCATCGTCATCTGCGATGAGCGCTCGCTCACTGCCCAGGTGGAACAGCACCTGGCCATGCTCTCGCGCCATTGCGACCTGCTGCTGATGCCGGTGTCCGACCCGCTCGACCACGCCCTGCCCGCCGCCGGCCTGCTGCGCTTTGCCCAGCGCAGCGCGCAGCTTGAGCTCGACACCCTGGACAGCAACCTGCGCCAGGCCTACCGCCAGCAGGCCGAAGCGCGCATCGAGCGCTGGGAGCTGATGGCGCAAAAGCTGCGTGTGCTGCTGATGCCCCTGAGCACCCAGAGCGAAATGATCGAACAGCTACGCGAATACCTGAACGCCCAGCGGCCACGGAGCGCGTCATGAAGAGCAGCGGCCGATGAACCCGCTTGACCAACTGCAGCCGCTGATCGCCCCCGCACCGATCGGCCTGTGGCCGCCGGCACCCGGCTGGTGGCTACTGGTAGCTGTGCTGCCGCTGCTGGCCTGGGGCCTGTGGCGGGTGCGCCGCTGGCGCCCCGGCAAACGCCGCATCGTGCGTGCCGAACAACCTTTGGACCCGGTACGCGTGGAAGCGCTGGCCGAACTGGCCCGCCTGCCGCGCCCCTACGACGGCGCCCCGGCCGGAGCCTGGCTGCAACAGATCAACGCCCTGCTCAAGCGCCTGTGCCGCAACCATTACCCAGGCGCCAACAGCCATACCCTCAACGGCCGCCAGTGGCTGGCGTTTCTCGACAACCGCTGCCCGGCCGCCGGCCTGACCCGCTGGATGGTACTGGTAGAAGGCGCCTACAAGCCCGAGTGCAAGCTTGACGACAAAGCCATCGCCGGGCTCAGCCAGGCCGTCGAAACCTGGATTCGCAAGCATGTTTGAACTGGCCTGGCCGTGGGTCTTCGCCCTGTTGCCGCTGCCGTGGCTGGCGCGCCTGGTGCTGCCGGCCGCCGACAGCGGCGAACCGGTGCTCAAGGTGGGCTTCCTCGACGAACTGGAAGGCCTGGCCGGGCGCCGCGCGCGGCTCAACCTGCCGACCTGGCGCCAGCAGGCACCCTTTGTCGTCATCTGGCTGTTGCTGCTGTGCGCCGCCGCCCGCCCGCAATGGTTGGGCGAGCCGGTACCAGTGGCTGCCAGCGGCCGCGACCTGCTGGTGGCGGTGGATGTGTCCGGGTCGATGGACTTCCCCGACATGCAGTGGCAGAACGAAGAGATCAGCCGCCTCGACCTGGTCAAGGCGCTGCTCGGCGACTTTCTGCAGGACCGCGAGGGCGACCGCGTGGGCCTGATCCTGTTCGGCAGCCAGGCCTACCTGCAGGCCCCGCTCACCTTTGACCGGCGCACCGTGCGCACCTTCCTCGACGAAGCGCAGATCGGCATCGCCGGCAAGAACACCGCCATCGGCGACGCGATTGGCCTGGCGGTCAAGCGCCTGCGCCAACGCCCGGCACAAAGCCGGGTACTGGTGCTGATCACCGACGGCGCCAACAACGGCGGGCAGATCCACCCGCTGACCGCCGCCCGCCTGGCCGCCCAGGAAGGGGTGCGCATCTACACCATCGGCATCGGCGCCAACCCCGAAGCCAGTGGCACCCCTGGCCTGCTCGGCTTGAACCCGAGCCTGGATCTGGACGAAGCCTCGCTCAAGGAAATTGCCGACATCACCCACGGTACCTACTTCCGCGCCCATGACGGCGCCGAACTGGACGCCATCGGCGACACCCTCGACCAGCTCGAGCCGGTGGCCCAGCAACCCACCCAGGCGCGCACGGCCAAGGCCTTGTATGCCTGGCCCCTGGCCCTGGCCTTGCTGCTGAGCGTGCTGCTGGTGCTGGCCGTGCAATGGCCCGACAACCTGTTGCACCGTATGCTGCGCAAGCCGCGCTTCCTGCAACCGCACCCGGAATGGCGCCAGCGCCTGAAGCGCCTGCGCCTGAGGAGGCGGCGATGATCGAACTGTGGCCCGAATGGTTGCGCCCGCTCTGGCTGCTGGCCGTGCCCCTGCTCGGCTGGCTGCTGTACAAACTGTGGCACCGGCGCAAGCGCGCCGGGCGCTGGCAGATGATTCTGCCACCGGCGTTCCATGGCGTCCTGCTCGGCGGTGGCAGCGGCAGCACCAGCAAGCTGCCGTGGGTAGCGCTGGGCCTGGCCTGGGCTCTGGTGGTCCTGGCCCTGCTCGGGCCCAGTTGGCAGCGCGTGGAAGAAAGCCGCCAGCGCCCGGCCGACCCGCTGGTGATCCTGCTGGAACTGACCCCGCAGATGCTCGCCGAAGACAGCCCGCCCAACCGTCTGGAGCAAGCAAGGCGCAAAATCCTCGACCTGTTGGAGCACCGCCGCGACAGCCAGACCGCGCTGGTGGTCTATGCCGGCTCCGCGCACACCCTGGTGCCGCTGTCCGACGACCTGGCCACCAGCCGCAACCTGCTTGAGGCGATCGACCCGTCGATCATGCCCAAACCCGGCCAGCGCGCCGACCTGGCCGTGCAAAAAGGCCTGGCCCTGCTGGCCCAGAGTGGCCTGGGCCAGGGCCGGCTGCTGCTGATCGGCTCGTCGCTCAGCGCCCCGGAGCGCCAAGGCATCGCCCAGGCCCTCGGCCGCCAGGGCCCGAGCCTGCTGATGCTGGGCATCGGCAGCCGCGAAGGCGCACCGGTGCGTCAGGTCAATGGCGAATATCTCAAGGACGACCAGGGCGGCATCCTGGTGCCACGCCTGGACAGCGCCAGCCTCAAGGGCTTCATCAGCGGTACAGGCGGGCGCTACCGGCATGCCCGCATCGACGACCTCGACCTGCGTGGCCTGGGCCTGTTCGACAACCCGCGCACCGGGCGCAATGACGGCCAGACCCTGCAACTGGACAGCTGGGCCGATCAGGGTTACTGGCTGCTGCTACCGCTGTTGCTGCTGGCCGCCTGTGCCGGCCGACGCGGCTGGCTATTCTGCCTGCCGCTGCTGCTGGCCCTGCCCCAGCCCAGCCAGGCCTTCGAGTTCAACGACCTGTGGCTGCGCCCCGACCAGCAAGGCCAGCGCCTGCTGGAGCAGAACCGTCCGGCAAGCGCTGCGCGCCAGTTCCAGGACCCGCAATGGCGCGGCATGGCCCTGTACCAGGCGGGCGACTATGCCGGCGCCGCCGAAGCCTTTTCCCAAGGCGACACCGCCGCCGCCCACTACAATCGAGGCAATGCCCTGGCCCGCAGCGGTGAGCTGGAAGCTGCCCTGGACGCCTACGAACAAGCCCTGGAACGCCAGCCCGACCTGCAACCGGCGCTGGACAACCAGGCTCTCGTGCAACAACTGTTGCAACAGCGCGAGGCCAAGGCCGAGGAACAACCGGCCAGCGGCGATGCCCAAGGCACGCCCGGCAGCGAAACCGAAGGCAACAGCAGCTCGGCCAGCAGCCCGGCCCAGGGCACGCCCGGCAACGACGAACAAGCCAGCGCCGAACAGCCCGGCGAAGGCACCAGCAACAGCCAGGCAGCGCCCGGCAACCAAGCGGGCGCGGATGACAGCGTCATCCAGCCGCCGCAGCGCCCGGTATCGACCAGCCTCGATGCCGAACAGCGCCAGGCCCTGGAACAATGGCTGCGGGAGATCCCCGATAATCCGGCGGAGCTGCTGCGGCGCAAATTCTGGTATGAACAGCAATTGCATCAGGAAACCCCATGATGAGTCGCTTCGGCGTCTTTCTCCTCAGTCTGCTGTGGGCCGTGCTGGCCCAGGCCGAACCGCTGCTGCGGGCCAGCGTCGACCGCACCCGCCTGGAAGCCGGCGAAAGCCTGGAGCTGACCCTGGAAAGCCAGGACGTCACCCAGTTCGGCAAGCCCGACCTGCGCGCGCTGGAGGGTGACTTCGAGGTGCGCGGCACGCGCCAGCTGAACAGCCTGCACAGCCTCGACGGCGAAACCCGCGCCAGCACCCGCTGGATCATCACCCTGCTGCCGCGGCGCAGCGGCAGCCTGCGCATCCCCGAACTGCAACTGGGTCAGTCGCACAGCCAGGCCATCGAACTGCAAGTGTTGCAGGCCGATGCCAGCCGTCAGGACAGTGCCTCGCAGGTGTTCATCGAAGCCACGCTCGACAGCAGCGAGGTCTACGTCCAGGCCCAGGCCGTACTCACCCTGCGCATCTACCATTCGGTGGCACTGTACGACGACAGCAGCCTGAGCCCGCTGCAGCTGGAAAACGCCAAAGTCGAACCGCTGGGTGAATCGCGCACGTATGAAAAGGAAATCAACGGCGTCCGCCACGGCGTGATCGAAACCCGCTATGCCGTGTATGCCCAGCAAAGCGGCACCCTCGACATCCCGCCGCTGACCTTCACCGCCACCGCCGCCGCCAGCCCGGACGAGGCCACACAAACCAACGGCACGGCCCGGGCCGGCCACCAGGTGCAGGTCAGCTCGCTGCCATTGCGCCTGGCCGTACGGCCGATTCCGGCGGCCTGGCCTGTTGGCGTGCCATGGCTACCGGCCCGCAGCCTGACCCTGGAAGAGCACTGGAACCCCGACCCTGGCAACCAGCAGGTGCAGATTGGCGACTCGCTGACCCGCAACATCACCTTGCGTGCCGAAGGCTTGTCCAGCACCCAGCTGCCACCGCTGCCAGCCACCGAAATCACCGGCCTGCGCCGCTATCCCGACCAGCCGTTGCTGCGCAACGAAATCAGCGACCGCGGCATGACCGCCAACCGCGAAGAGCGCGAAGCCCTGGTACCGACCCACAGCGGTGCGCTGGCGCTGCCGGCGCTGGAAGTGACCTGGTGGAACACCCGCGAAGACCACCTGGAGCACAGTAGCCTGCCGGCGCGCACGCTGAACGTGCAGGACAACCCGGCGCTGAGTGCCGACACCCCGGCGGGCGATAACAGCAGTGCCAGCGGCTTGCTGTGGCCCTGGCAGTTGGCCACCCTGCTGTTCGCCCTCACCACCTTGCTGGGCTTTGCCCTGTGGTGGCGTGCCCGCTCGCAGCCGGCAGTGCTGCGCGCCGCGCAGGCCGGGCCGAGCCCGCGTACCTTGCTGGACGACCTCAAGCGCGCATGCCAGGCCAACGACCCACAGGCAACCCGCCAGGCGCTGGACGCCTGGGCCCGCCAGCAGCCGGAAACCCTGGCCGAGATGGCGGCGCGGTTCGTGCCGTTGTCGGATGCACTGGATGGGTTGAACGGGGCGCTGTATAGCGAGAGTGGCCAGTATTGGCAGGGTGAGGATTTGTGGCGGGCGATTGGGACGATACCGCCGGCTGAGCAGGTGTTGCTGCCGACCGGCGAGAACGGCAGCCTGCCGCCGCTCTATCCCAAGTGATGTGCTGCCTTTGCGGGCATCTTCGCGGGTAAACCCGCTCCCACAATGCGCAGTACCTGTGGGAGCGGGTTCACCCGCGAACACCGGCGCAGCCGGTGCCACCGTAAGATATTTCTGCACCTGCAACCCAACGCCCTTTGGCGACACAAGGCCGCTACTGCAGAAAGCGTGATCGCATCAAGGCTGTCAGGCGTTCGCTGACACACTTTCAGCGCCTGAGAGATCGAGCGCCATACATCTTCAGGCGAGCACCTGTTAGCCCCATGCTTGGGTTACCATACCGCCCTTTCCCCGCTTGCTCGACTCGACACCAACAGGTCATCCATGCGTCTGTTTCATACCTCCGACTGGCACCTGGGCCAAAGCCTGCACGGCCAGGAACGCGACTTCGAACACGCCTGCTTCCTCGACTGGCTGCTCGGCCAGCTGCGCCTGCGCCAGCCGGATGCGCTGCTGATCGCCGGCGATATCTTCGACACGGTCAACCCGCCGGTCAAAGCCCAGGAACGTCTCTACGACTTCATCGTCCAGGCCCACGAGCAACAGCCGAAGCTGGACATCGTGATGATCGCCGGCAACCACGACTCCGGCTCGCGCATCGAGCTGCCCGCGGCGCTGATGCGCCGCCTGCGCACCCATGCCCTGGGCCGTGTGCACTGGCTGGACGAGGGCCAGCTGGACGCCGAGCGCCTGCTGATTCCGTTGACCAACGGCCGTGGCAAGGTCGCTGCCTGGTGCCTGGCCCTGCCCTTCCTGCGCCCGGCCGAGGTGACCGGCCCGCAATTGGGCGACGACTACCTGCAAGGCATCACCCAGGTGCACCAGCAACTGATCGCCGCCGCGCAAAAAAAGCGCAAGAAGGACCAGGCGCTGATCGCCATCAGCCACGCGCACATGGCCGGTGGTGCGGTGTCGGAGGACTCCGAGCGCAGCCTGATCATCGGCAACGCCGAGGCGCTGCCGGCCAAGCTGTTCGACAAGGCCATCAGTTACGTCGCCCTGGGCCACCTGCACAAGCCGCAGAAGGTCAACCGCGAAGAACGCATCCGCTACAGCGGCTCGCCGATCCCGCTGTCGTTCGCCGAAATCAACTACCCGCACCAGGTGCTGGAAGTGGAGCTGGACGGCACCGGCCTGATCAGCGTCGAACCGCGCCCGGTACCGCGCGCCGTAGCCCTGCAACGGGTCGGCCCGGCACCACTGGGCGAACTGCTGGAACAGCTGGCCGATCTGCCAGTGGTCGACCTGCTCGAAGACCCCAATCGCCAGCCCTGGCTGGAGGTGCGGGTGATACTGGACGAGCCGCAACCCGACCTGCGCCAGCAGATCGAAACCGCACTGCAAGGCAAGGCCGTGCGCTTGATCCGCATCAGCGCCGAATACGCCGGCCGCAACAATACCGAAGACGATGACCTGGCCTTTGTCGAACTGGCCCAGATGACCCCGCAGGACCTGTTCAGCCGTGCCTGGGAGCAGGCCTATGGCAACCCCGCCGACGAACAGGCGCTGGCCGACTTCGCCCTGCTGTTGCAGGACGTGCAGCAGGAAGAGGAACAGCCATGAAGATTCTCGCCATCCGCCTGAAGAACCTGGCATCCCTGGCTGGCCCGGTCGATATCGATTTCACCGCCGAGCCGCTGGCCAGCGCCGGCCTGTTCGCCATCACCGGGCCTACCGGGGCGGGCAAGAGTACCCTGCTCGACGCCCTTTGCCTGGCGTTGTTCGGCACCGTGCCACGGCTGAACGACATTGGCCGCGAAGCCAAGGTGCCCGACGCCGACGGTGAAATCCCTACCTCCGACCCGCGCAACCTGCTGCGCCGCGGCACCGGCAGTGGCTTTGCCGAAGTCGATTTCGTCGGCATCGATGGCCGCCGCTACCGCGCCCGCTGGGAAGCCAACCGCGCCCGCGACAAGGCAAACGGCAAGCTGCAGCACAGCCGCCAGAGCTTCTACGACCTGGACAGCGAGCAGGTACTGGGCAGCGGCAAGAACGAATACAAACAACTGGTCGAAGCCCGCCTGGGCCTGAACTTCGAACAGTTCACCCGCGCGGTGATGCTGGCCCAGAGCGAATTCGGCGCCTTCCTCAAGGCCGACGACAAAGAACGCAGCGAGCTGCTGGAAAAGCTTACCAACACCGCCATCTACACCCGCCTGGGCCAGCGCGCCTTCAGCAAGGCACGCGAAGCCGGCGAGGCCCACAACGCCCTGAAGGACCGTGCCAGCCACCTGCTGCCGATGGCCGCCGAAGCACGCGCCGAGCTCGACCAGCGCCTGGAGCAGGCGCAATTGCAGTTCAAGGCCGACCAGGCCGGCGAGCGCCAGCTGGAACAGCAACGCAACTGGCTGAGCGTGCAGCGCCAACTGCAGGCCCAGCACGCCGAAGCCGGCACTGCGCTGCAGGCCGCCGAACAGGACTGGCAACAACTGGCTGACCAGCGCCTGGACCTGGTGCGCCTGGAGCGCCTGGCCCCGCAGCGTCACCAGTTCCACCGCCAGCAGACACTGACCGCGCAACTGGCACCGCTGGCAGCGAAGATCGCCGAGCAACAGCAGCAGCAAGCCGAGCTGCAGGTACGCACCAGCGAGCTCGAACAGGCGCTGGACGCCGCGCGTCAGGCACTTGCCGATAGCCTGGCCCAACACAGCGAAAACGCCCCTCGCCTGCGCCAGGCCTTTGCCGCCCAGGACAACCTGGCCCGCCTGGACCAGGAGCTGGCAGCACAGCGCAGTGCCGGCCAGCAGGCCGAGCAGCAGGTCGCCGAAGGCCAACAGCACCTGCAGCAGCTGGAAGACAACCAGCAGCGCAGCCTGCAGCAACTGGCGCAGATCGATACCGCGCTCGCCGACAGCCAGCACCTGGCGGGCCTGGCCAATGCCTGGCACGCCTACCTGCCGCAGCTGAAGCAAGTGATGCTGATCGGTGGCCGCCTGGCCAAGGGCCGCGAAGAATTGCCCGGCCTGCAGGCCCAGGCCAGCCAGGCCAATGCGCACTTGCAGGCCGAGCGCGATGCCTTCGAACTGCTGTTCCGCGAAGCCAAGGCCGAACCCCAGGCCCTGGCAGAACAGATCGACCTGCTGGGTGGCATGCTGCAGGACAACCGCAAGCAGCAGCGCGCCGTGGAAGAGCTGTCACGCCTACATGGCCGCGAACTGGAACTGCGCCAGCAGCTGGAGGCCGTGCGCGTGCGTCAGCAGCAGGCCATGCAGCAGCGCCAGCAACTGATTACCGAAGGCACCGCCGCCAAGGCCGAGCTGGAGGCCGCCGAGCAAGCGCTCAACCTCACCCGCCAGTTGCTGGAACGCCAGCGCCTGGCACGCAATACCAGCGTCGAAGAGTTGCGCGGCCAGTTGCGCGATGGCGAACCCTGCCCGGTGTGTGGCAGCGCCGAGCACCCGTTTCACCAGCCAGAAGCGCTGCTGCAAAGCCTGGGTCGCCATGATCAGGCCGAGGAAGATGCCGCGCAGAAGCAGGTCGAAACCCTCAACAGCAAGCTGGTTGAGCTGCGCACTCAGCTGGGCGTGGTCAACGCCCAGCTCAAGGACTTCCAGCAGCAACAGCAGCAACTGGGCGAACAGCTGCAACCGCTGGTAGCCCAGGTGCAGGCACACAGCCTGTGGCCGGCCCTGGCCCCGCAAGACGACAAGGCCCGCAGTGCCTGGCTCGACAGCCAGCTGCGACGCCTGGACGAAGAAATCGGCCAGGATGAGAAACGCCAGAGCGCCCTGCTCGCCCTGCAAAAAGATGCAGCCCGTCTCAACCAGCAACTGCAGGCTGCCCAACAGGCGCAACAGCAAGCCCAGCGCCACCTGGAGCAACAGCACCAGGCCCTGGCCAGCGACGAGCAGCAGTTGCAGCAAGGCCTTGACGACCTGGCCGGGGTGTTGCCCGAAGAGGCCCTCAAGGCCTTGAACGACGACCCGGCCAATGCCTTCCTCGCTCTGGACCAGCAGATTGCCCAGCGCCTGCAGCAACTCGAGCAGCGCAAGGACGAACAGGAAGAACAGCAAGCCCGCCAGGCCCAGCTGGACAAACTGCGTGACCAGCAACAGGCTCGCATTCAGACCCTGCAGCAGTTGCAGCACACACTTGCCGCCCTCGACGAACAGCGCCAACAGGCCCAGGCTTCGCTCGGCGAACTGCTGGGCGAGCACGACAGCGCCGAAGCCTGGCAACAGCACATGGACGCCACGCTGGAGCAGGCCCGCGCCCTCGACGCCGACACTGCCCAGCGCCTGCAGGACCTGCGCACCCAAGGCGTGCAACTGGCCAGCGAACTCAAGGCCAACACCCAGCAGCAGCAGGCGCTGGATGCCGAGTGCCAGCAGTTGCAGGGCCAGATCGCCCAGTGGCGCGCAGAACACCCGGAACTGGACGACGCCGGCCTGAATCGCCTGCTGAGCATGGATGACACGCAAGTCAATGAACTGCGCCAGCGCCTGCAAGGGGCGGAAAAAGCCATCGAACAGGGCCGCGTGCTGCTGCAGGAACGTGAACAACGCCTGCAGCAACATGCTGCGCAAATGACCGTGGACACCTCTGCCGACGCGTTGGAACAGGCCCTGGCCGAGCTGCGCGAACGCTTGGCCGGCCACGAGCAGCAATGCGCCGAACTGCGTGCACAGCAGGCCGATGACCAGCGTCGCCAACAGGCGCACCAGGCGCTGGCGGCGGAAATCGACCAGGCCCATCAGCAGTGGCAACGCTGGGCTCGCCTGAACGCCCTGATCGGTTCGGCCTCGGGCGATGTGTTCCGCAAGATCGCCCAGGGCTACAACCTCGACCTGCTGCTGCACCACGCCAACGCCCAGTTGCGCCAGCTGGCCCGCCGCTACCGCCTCAAGCGCGGCGGCAGCGCCCTCGGCCTGCTGGTGCTGGACACCGAGATGGGTGACGAACTGCGTTCGGTGCACTCGCTGTCTGGCGGGGAAACCTTCCTGGTGTCGCTGGCCCTGGCCCTGGGCCTGGCCTCGATGGCCTCCAGCACGCTGCGTATCGAATCGCTGTTCATCGACGAAGGCTTCGGCAGCCTCGACCCCGAGTCGCTGCAACTGGCCATGGACGCCCTCGACGGTTTGCAAGCTCAGGGCCGCAAGGTGGCGGTTATTTCCCACGTGCAGGAAATGCACGAACGCATCCCGGTGCAGATCCAGGTGCGCCGCCAAGGCAATGGCCTGAGTGACGTGGAGGTGTGCGGGTGATCCTCTACTCGTTCCGCCGCTGCCCCTGGGCCATGCGCGCGCGCCTGGCCCTGCGCTATGCGGGGTGCGAGGTGGAGATTCGCGAGGTGGCGATGAAGAACAAGCCGGCGCAACTGCTGGCCTTGTCACCCAAGGGCACGGTGCCGGTACTGGATACCGGTGCCGGAGTGCTCGAAGAAAGCCTGGACATCATGCGCTGGGCGCTGGCGCAAAACGACCCACAGGACTGGCGACTGCAGGGCGACCCTGCGGCGGCGCAGCAGGCTGAAACACTGATTGCGCGCAACGACAGCACGTTCAAGGGGCAGGTAAACCTGTACAAGTATGCCGAGCGCTACCCCGAGCATACCCGCGAGCATTACCGCCAGCAGGCCGAGGCCTGGCTGGCGGAGCTCGAAGGCCTGCTGGCGGGCAGGCCCTACTTGCTGGCCACGCACCCGAGCATTGCCGATGCCGCATTGCTGCCCCTGATGCGCCAGTTTGCCGGGGTCGAACCGCAGTGGTTCGCCGAGGCGGCTTATCCGCGAGTGCGGAGCTGGCTGGAGGGGTGGTTGGCTTCGGAGCTGTTCAAGGCCGTAATGGCCAAATGAACCCTGTTTCCTGTACTGGCCCTATCGCCGGCAAGCCAGCTCCCACAGGTACGGTGCTGGACCTGAGGCCTGCTCAACCCCTGTGGGAGCCGGCTTGCCGGCGATAGGGCCAGTACAGGATTCAGTGGTTGTGCTTGCCACTCAATGCCGCATGGAAATTGGCACTCTGGCGCAGGTACTGTTCGGTGTAGCTATGGGTGGCGGATGCCTTGCCGCTGCTGTCGGCATGGGCATGCGTCGGCAATACGACCGAAGCGGAAATGGCGGATGCGGCAATGACCGGGAAGAGATTGAAGTTCATCTGGGCTGACCTCGACGGCGGTGGTTTGACGTTGGCCCGTTTGGGCCTTGGGTCAAACTTACGCCGCCGAAGCCGCAGGCAAAAATTCATTGCGGCAGTATCGATTATCACGCCGATCGATATCACTCGATGAACTTCAGGTCCGACGGCGCATCCTGCTTCAGTATCTGTACCGTCTCCAACAGGCGGCCGCTGCGCGGATCGCGGCGTATCACCACGATCTGGTTGCTCTTCTGGTTGGCCACCAGCAGGAAGTTGTCACTCGGGTCGAGGGCGAACTCGCGGGGGTGATCACCCTCCACCGAACGGCGCTGCAGGAATGCCAACTGGCCGTCCTGCTTGCCCACGCTGAACACCACGATCTCGTTGACCGTGCCACGGTTGCTCACATAAAGGAAGCGCCCGTCCGCCGACAGATGCAAGCCACCTGCCGCTTTAGCCGCAGCTTCCCTGCTCTCGGTCAGGGGCAGGCGCTGGCGCTCGACCAGGTTGCCCTCCTGCACATCGAACATCACCACTTCGGCAGTCATCTCCAGGGTCAGGTAGGCGTGCCGGCCCTTGGCGTCGAACAACAGGTGGCGCGGCCCGCTGCCCGGCGGCAGGTCCACCGACGCGGGGATCGCCGGCGTCAGCGGGTGGTCTGCGCTGGCACCGTCGTAGCGGTAGATGAACACCTTGTCGGCACCCAGGTCGCTGGCATACAGGTGGCGACCGTCCGGTGACAACACCAGCGAATGCACATGAGCGCCGACCTGGCGCTCGGGGTTGACCCCACTCGCCTTGTGCCGGGCCTGTTGCACCACTGGCTTGAGCTTGCCGTCCTTGGCCACCGGGATTACCACCAGGCTGCCGCCGGGGTCGGGCTGGACCGCGTAGTTGGCCACGAACAGGTAACGCTGGTCCTGGCTGAGGCTGGCGTGAGTCGGCTCGTCACCTTGGCTGGCCACCTGGTTGAGGGGCTTGATCTCGCCTTTTGCACTGACGCTGAAACTGCTGGCATGGCCGTTCGGGGTTTCATTGACTGCGAACAGCTGGCGTTGATCGGCCGACAGTACCAGCCAGGAAGGGCTGACACTCTTCACCACCTGCTGCGGCGCAGGGTCGATATGGCCGGTCTTTTCGTCAAACCGATAACGGTAGATGCCCTGGCTGGCGCCATCGGTGTAACTGCCCACCAACAAGGTGGCGGCGTGGGCGTGGAGGGTCATGCTCATCAGGCTAGCGGTCAGCAGGCTCGTCCAGATCCGATTCATCTTCATCATCATCCGGGGCACGAAAGGCACTCATACAGACTAGTCGATGCTCGCCGTTGGCATCGTCGAGTTGCCACTCGTCACCCACGGCGATGGCAGCAGTGATCTGCTCGGGGGTGAAGGACCAGCGGCGGAGCTGGCGGCCGTCCATGCATTCGATGGTGAGGCCGGATTCATCGGAGGTGAAGTCGAAAGCGTGCAGGCCGTCGATCAGGAGCATGTCACAGGACTGCAGGGCGGTGGCGAGGGGGGACATGGGGGTACCAATCTGAAATGAGCCGGCATTATAGCCCTGGGGCTGCCTTGCAGCCCATTCGCAGCACAAGGCTGCTCCTACAGAAGGTTCGCGGTCCCCTGTAGGAGCCCCCAACGATTCAATGAGCAAAAATGGAGCCCCCCTCCTTGCCCACCATCTTCTCGGGCTTGATCAGGAACCTTGCCAGCGCCGGCAACAGCCACAGCGCACCGAACATGTTCCACAGCAGCATGAAGGTCAGCATCAGCCCCATGTCCGCCTGGAACTTGATCGCCGAGAAGATCCAGGTGCACACGCCGATGGCCAGGCACAACCCGGTGAACAGCACCGCCTTGCCGGTCGAGCGCAAGGTCTCGTAATAAGCCTCCTGCAACGGCAACCCGGCGCGCAGGAAGCTTTCCAGCCGGCTGTAGATGTAGATGCCATAGTCCACGCCGATGCCCACACCCAGCGCCACCACCGGCAAGGTCGCCACCTTGACCCCGATGCCCATGTAGGCCATCAGCGCGTTGCCCAGCACCGAGGTCAGCACCAGCGGCAGGACAATGCACAGGGTGGCGGCAAACGAACGGAAGGTAATCAGGCACATCACCGCCACGCAGATGTACACCAGGATCAGGATGGTCAGCTCGGCCGACTTGATCACCTCGTTGGTCGCCGCCTCGATCCCGGCGTTGCCCGCCGCCAGCAGGAACTGCAGGCCTTCCTTGTTGTGGCTGTCGGCAAACGCCTTGGCCACGGCAGTGACCCGCTCCAGGGTTTCGGCCTTGTGGTCGTTGAGGAACACCAGCACCGGCGCCAGCGAGCAGTCGCCGTTGTACAGGCCATCGGCGCGGGCGATGGAGTTGTTGAGGATGTCAGGGTTGCGCGACAGCGTTTCCCATTTCAGGCTGCCCTCGTTCATGCCCTTGATCACCTGCTTGGACACGGTCACGAGGGAAATCGCCGACTGCACGCCTGGGGTGTTCTGCATGGTCCACATCAGCTCGTCGATCGGCGCCATGGTCGAGTGGATCGAGCAGCTTTCCGGCGGGGTCTTGACCATGATCACCAGCACATCGGAACTGGTCGAGTAGTTGCTGATGATGAAGTTGTTGTCCTGGTTGTAGCGCGAGTCGGGGCGCAGCTCCGGCGCGCCCTGGTCGAGGTCGCCGATCTTCAGGTTCTGGCTGTACCACAGGCCACCGGCGAAGGCGACCAGCGCCAAGGCCACCGATACTGGCGCCACCTTGGCACTGGCGAAGTTCGACAGCAGGCGCCAGAACGGGTGCTCGCGGGTGGCGTCCTGCTTGCTGCGCTCGACGGCCTTCCTGCTGATGCCGACATAGGAAATGGCTACCGGCAGCAGGATGAGGTTGGTGAACACGATCACCGCCACACCGATGGACGCACCGATGGCCAGTTCACGGATCACCCCGATGTCGATTATCAGCAAGGTGATGAAGCCCACGGCGTCGGCAAGGATGGCGATCATCCCCGGCAGGAACAGCTGGCGGAAGGTGCGCCGGGCGGCGGTCAGCGCGTTGTCGGCGTCACTCGACTGCAGGGCGATACCGTTGATCTTCTGCACCCCGTGGGAAATGCCGATGGCGAAGATCAGGAACGGCACCAGCATCGAGTACGGGTCCAGGCCAAAGCCCACCGCATGCATCAGCCCCAGCTGCCAGACCACCGCCACCAGGGTGGTGATGAGCACGGCGATGGTGCTGCGGATGCACCAGGTGAACCAGTACAACAGCACCCAGGTGATGGCCAGTGCGACGCCGAAGAACATCGCCACCATCACCAGGCCGTCGATCAGGTCGCCGACCTTCTTGGCGAAGCCGACGATGTGCACCTTCACGTTGGGGTTCTGCGCCTGGAACTTGTCACGAATCTTTTCTTCCAGCTGGTGCGAGAACTGCTGATAGTCCAGCTTCACCTGCCTGCCCGGGTCCTGCGGGTCTGGGTAGCTCTCCAGCAGCGGCACATCGACGATGCTGGACTTGAAGTTGTTGCCCACCAGGCGCCCCACCTGGCCCGACTTGAGCACGTTGTCGCGCAGGGTGTCGAGGCTGTCCTGCGAGCCGTTGTAGGTGTTGGGAATCACCTCGCCACCGGAGAAACCTTCCTCGGTGACCTCGCTCCAGCGCACGCTGGGGCTCCACAGCGACTTCAGCCCGGCACGGTCGACGCCAGGGATATAGAACACTTCGTCATGGATCTGCCGCAGGGTCTCCATGTAGTCCTTGTCGAAGATGTCGCCATTCACTGCCTCCACCGAAATGCGCACGGTGTTGCCGAGGTTGGCCAGGTCGTTGCGGTGCTCCATCATCTGCTCGATGAACGGGTGCTGCAGCGGGATCATCTTCTCGAAGCTGGTGGACGGGCGGATCTGCGTGGCCTGCCAGAACAGGAAGATGCTGACCAGCACGCACAGGGCGATGACCACCGGGCGGTTGTTGAAGATCAGGCGTTCGAGCAGCGTGGCCTTGTCCTGGTGATGCGGGTGCATGGTGATGCTCTCCCTGCTGGTCATGGACGCACCTCCTGGTCAGCACCCTGCGAGTCAGCCAGGTGCACGCCACCCTGCCCTACCAGCAGCAGGCCGCCATTGGCCAGGCCGCTGACGCCGGCCAGGGCAATGCGGTCGGCGCGGTTGTAGACATTGAAGGTCTGGCCATCATCGGTACTGCGCAGCACGCTGCCGCCATTGCCGACCAGCACCAGGCTACCGTCCTCGACAAGCGTAGCGCCTGCCAGGCCGAATTCGAGGGTGCCACGTGCGACCTTGAGCTCGATCGGCTGCCAGCTGTCACCAAAATCGGTGGAACGGAACAGGTTGCCGCGCAGGCCGTAGGCCAGCAGGGTGTGCGGCCGGGCAGTGCCGATCACGCCGAACAGCGAGCCCTCGTAAGGGCCCTGGACCTTGGCCCAGGTCTGGCCGTTGTCGGCGGAGCGGAACATGCCACCCTGCTCGCCGACGATGAACAGGCCTGCGTCGCGCACCTGGGCGATACCGTTCAGGTGCAGCTGGTCGGGGTTGTCCAGGCGCTCGGCCACGTCCTGCCAGTGCTGGCCACCGTCGGTGGTCTCCAGCAAGGCGCCGTAGGCACCTACGGCAAAGCCGTGCCGAGCATCGAGGAAGACGACATCGAGCAACGGTGCTTCGCGGGACAGGTCTTCGAATTGCTTGCTCCAGGTGGCACCACCATCGCTGCTGGCGAGCACCAGCGCATCGTGGCCGACGGCCCATCCGTGCTTGTCGTCGAGGAAAAACACCGCGGTGAGCAGTTGCCGGGTGGGCACCCGCGCCTGGGTCCAGGTTCTGCCCTGGTCGTCAGAGAACAGGATATGACCGCGATCGCCCACCACCACCAGGCGCTTGCCGGCATGGGTGGCGTCGATCAGCAGGCTTTGGCTGGCCTTGGCCGATTCGGTGGAATACTCGTCGGCGGCAGCGGCTTGCACGCTGTCAGCCCACACGCCAAGCCCCAGCGCCAGTACCGCGCCGGCTGCCAATGGCCAGGCAAAGCGCCTGTTCTGTTCCCTCATGACTGTCCCCTTTGTGTTTTTATTTGGCGGGTCAATGCACTGCACGTACTGCGAAAAGCCTGATCTAGAGGCCTGCAATAGCTTGAGGGGATCGTAGCGGGGATGTTTGCGGGAACACAACGAACGGGGTGTTATGTTTTGTTATCGGCCCAAAAAGCTTCGCGGGTAAACCCGCTCCCACAGGTCCTCCACCGCCCATGAAAGCAGTGCAGCACCTGTGGGAGCGGATTTACCCGCGAAGAGGTCGGCTCAGGCTACGGAAACCTCAAGCCAGGCTCTTGCTCACAACCTCGTACACATCACTGGACAGCTCACCAGAAGCCAGAATCCGCTCCAGCTCGCCCTTCATCAGGGCCTGACGCGCATCGTCATACTTGCGCCAGCGTGTCAGCGGCGCCAGTTGCCGCGAGGCGATCTGCGGGTTCAGCGCATTCAGCTCGATCACCAGGTCCGCCAGGAAGCGGTAGCCGGAGCCATCCGCCGCATGGAAGTTGACCAGGTTCTGCCCGGCAAAGGCGCCGATCAGCGCACGTACCTTGTTCGGGTTCTTCAGGGTGAACGCCGGATGCTGCATCAGCGCCTTGACCCGCGCCAACCCGCCCGGCAGCGCGCTGGCCGCCTGCACGCTGAACCATTGGTCCATGACCAGCGGGTTGTCCTTGAAGTGCTCGGCAAAGGCTTCCAGCGCCTTGGCCCGCTCGGCTTCGAACGGCGAGTTGACCAGCACTGCCAGCGCGGTCAGGCGCTCGGTCATGTTGTCGCAGTGCTCGAACTGCTCCAGGGTCGCTTCCAGCACCTGTGGCTTGCCACTCAGCATCAGGTAAGAGAGGGCGATGTTTTGCAGGCTGCGGCGGGCAAAGTGCTCGGCCGAGGCCACGTAGGCGGTGCTGCGCGACACTTCGCGGTTGGCCTTGTAGCGCGCCCACAGGGCGTCGAACAGCTGCTCGGCGATCTGCTGGCGGGCGAACTCGCGGGCGGCGTGGATGGCGTCCACGTCGGCCACCTGGCTGATCTCGGTGAGGTAGGCCTCACCCGGCAGCGAGAGCATTTCGGCAACCATGGCAGGGTCCAGCGACTCGTTGCCGAGCACGGTGCCAAGGGCGGTGATCAGGCGCTGATCGAGCGTGAGTGCTTCGCCACGCTGATGCTGGCCGATCAGCTCCTGCAACACCTGCACCGACAACTGCTGCCCCGCCTCCCAGCGGTTGAAACCGTCGCTGTCGTGCTGCATCAGGAACATCAGCTGGTCGCGGTCGTAGGGGAAGCTCAGCTTGACCGGTGCACTGAAACCGCGCAGCAGCGACGGCAGCGGCTTGGCCTGGATGCCCTGGAAGGTGAAGGTCTGCTCGGCCTCGGTCACCGACAGCACGCGGCTGGTGCCGTGCGCTGTCGCTTCGCCGGCCAGTTGCAGCGGCAGGTCGTTGCCTGCGGTATCCAGCAGGCCAAGTTCCACCGGGATCACGAACGGCAGTTTTTCGACCTTGTCCGGGGTCTGCGGGCAGCTCTGACGGAAGGTCAGGCTGTAGGTCTGCGCGGCCGCGTCATAGGCCTCGCTGACTTCCAGGCGTGGGGTGCCGGCCTGGTTGTACCAGCGCTTGAACTGGGTGAAGTCGACACCGTTGGCGTCTTCCATGGCCTTGATGAAATCGTCGGTGGTCACCGCCTGGCCATCGTGGCGTTCGAAGTACAGGTCGCTGCCCTTGCGGAAGCCGTCTGCGCCCAGCAGGGTACGAACCATGCGCACCACTTCGGCGCCTTTCTCGTACACGGTCAGGGTGTAGAAGTTGGAGATCTCGATGAAGCTGTCCGGGCGTACCGGGTGGGCCATGGGGCCAGCATCTTCGGCGAACTGGTGAGTACGCAGGTAGGCCACGTCTTCGATGCGTTTGACCGTGCGCGAGTTCATGTCGGCGCTGAACTCGGCATCGCGGAACACCGTGAAGCCTTCTTTCAGCGACAGCTGGAACCAGTCACGGCAAGTGACGCGGTTGCCCGACCAGTTGTGGAAATACTCGTGGGCAACCACACCTTCGACGCGCTGGTGGGCAGCATCGGTGGCCGTTTCAGCACGGGCCAGCACACAGCTGGAGTTGAAGATGTTCAGGCCCTTGTTTTCCATGGCGCCCATGTTGAAGTCGTTGACCGCGACGATCATGAAAATGTCCAGATCGTACTCGCGGCCATAGACTTCTTCGTCCCAACGCATGGACTTCTTCAGGCTGACCATGGCGTGGTCGCACTTGTCGATGTTCTCGGGCTCGACGTAGATGCGCAGGGTCACATCACGGCCGGACTGGCGGGTGAAGCTGTCCTCGACGCACCACAAATCACCGGCCACCAGGGCGAACAGGTAAGCCGGCTTCATGAACGGGTCTTCCCAGGTCGCCCAGTGGCGACCATCGTCTGCCGGCCCGCTACCGATCGGGTTGCCGTTCGACAACAATACCGGGTAGCGATGCTGTTCGGCGATGACCGTGGTGGTGAAGGTGCTCATCACGTCCGGGCGGTCGAGGTAGTAGGTGATCTTGCGGAAGCCTTCGGCCTCGCACTGGGTGCAGAACATCTTGCCCGACTTGTACAGGCCTTCCAGTGCGGTGTTGCTCTCGGGGTGGATCTTCACGCTGGTGTCGAGGGTGAAGCGCTCGGCCTTGGGCTGCACGGTCAGGCTGTCGGCATCGAGCTGGTAGTCGCCCGGCTGCAGCTCCTGGTCATCCAGCGAGGCGCGCAGCAGTTCCAGCTGCTGGCCATCGAGCTCCAATGGCGGCAGGCCGGCACCGCGTGCCGGGTTGCGGCGCATGACCAGTTGCGCGTGGACCAGGGTGTGGTCCTCGAACAGCTCGAAGGTCAGGTGCGTCTCGTCGATCAGGTACTCGGGCGCCTGGTAATCCTTGAGGTAGATCACTTGCGGTTGTTCGGTACGCATGTGCAGGTCCTTTTTACTGGAGCACGGCCAACTGGTAGGCCGTGTACTTGCGAATATTGATCACACCGGTGTCGAAGATCAGGTACTGGCCCTTGATGCCCAGCAGCGTGCCTTCCACTACCGGGTCCTTGTCGAGGTTGAAGCTGACAATCTTCGCCGGGTAGGCCTCGACCGGGTACTTCATCTGCACCACTTCGGCATCGGCCAGCGGCTGGATCGCCTGCAGGCCGAAGCGGCCCTGCAGCTCGCGCAGGCCATCTGCGCAGGCGTCGAAGACTTGCTCACGAATGGCGACCAGGTCGAGCTCCTCGGCATCGCCCTTGAGCAGGGTGCGCCAGTTGGTGCGGTCCGGCACCTGGCTGCGCAGCAGGTCTTCAACCAGGCCGGACTGCTGGCGGGTGGCAACGCGCATGATCGGCAGGGCCTGGCTGGCGCCCTGGTCGAGCCAGCGGGTGGGCAGCTGGGTGGCGCGGGTGATGCCGACCTTGATCCCCGACGAGTTGGCCAGGTAGACCACGTGATCGGTCATGCAGAACTGTTCGCCCCACGACGGCTCGCGGCAGGTGCCGGCGTCGTAGTGGCATTTTTCCGGAGCCATGATGCACACATCGCACTGGGCCAGCCTGGTCATGCACGGGTAGCAGTAACCCTGGCTGAAGCTGGTCTTGGTGCGCTTGCCACAATGGCTGCAGTGAATGGCGCCGAGGTATTCAAGGCGCAGGCGCTGGCCGATCAGCGGGTTCACCGGCACCTGCGTGTCATCCAGGCGGAAGCTGTACTGCACCACTGGTGCCTGCAGGCTTACCGCCATCTTGCTCAACGAGCCACGAGCGAGTTCGATCAATGTACCGAGTCCGACTTGAACAGAATGTTGGCGATCGGCGCGGACTTCGAGGCGCATTCCTGCGGGCCCATGTAGCCGGTACGCTGGTCTTCGGGGAGGTTTTTCATCTCCCATGCGATTACCGCCTGCAGCGACAGCTCTTTCTGCTCGGCAGTGAGCTTGCGGCCATCCGACCATTTGCCGATTTCCACGGCCAGTTTCAGGCTTTCGTAGATTTCCGGGGTAATGTTTTCGATCATTTGCGCGAAAGTGGACATAGAGTCTCCTGATTCAAGCCGACAGTTTACGCCGGGCCAGCGCCCCACCCAAGAGCCCGGTCAGGCATCCGATGAGCAGCCCGCCGACGTGGGCGGCATTGGCGATCTGGCCGAGGCCCAGGGTGTCGATAACGCCGCTCAGGCACACCACCAGCCAGATCAGCATCATCACCAGCACGCCCTTGGGCAGGTTGAAGTAACGGTCGGGTGCCAGCCATTGGCACAGCCAGATGTGCCCGAGCAGGCCGTACAGCACGCCGGACAGGCCGCCAAACAGGCTCGGCCCGCTGCTGAAGTGCTGGGCCAGGTTGGACACCAGGCTGAACAACAGGGTCAGGCCCAGCAGCGCCCACGGGCCCTGGCGCAATTCGATGCGTTTGCCCAGTTCCCAGTACCACAGGCTGTTCATGGCCAGGTGCAGCACGCCGAAATGCAGCAGCATGGGCGATACCAGGCGCCACCACTGGCCTTCGTCCAGGCTTTGCGCCAGTGGGCTGAAATACAGGTAGTCGCCCTGGACGCGGAAGTCGAGGAAGGTGAACCAGCTGATGGTGGTGAAGTTGTCGCCCAGGCCGGTAAGGCCGGCGACGATGAAGCACAGCAGCAGGGTGATAGTGGTGACTTTGCAGGCTTTGGCCTGTTCTGCCAGGGACGGTTGTGTGGGGCTATTCGCGGGTAAACCCGCT
The DNA here is from genome assembly GCF_002113295.1 of Pseudomonas sp. B10(2017). Classification (NCBI taxonomy): domain Bacteria; kingdom Pseudomonadati; phylum Pseudomonadota; class Gammaproteobacteria; order Pseudomonadales; family Pseudomonadaceae; genus Pseudomonas; species Pseudomonas sp. B10(2017). The sequence goes on along the minus strand of NZ_NEJU01000014.1, from coordinate 64,100 downwards.
CCCACAGGGTCCTGAGCAAGTTCAAGGTCGGCGTTGCCGTCGGGGTAGCGCTGGTAGAGTTCGCGGACGTCTGCGGCCAGGGTGTCGGGGGCCCAGAGCACCTGGGCATCGCCTTCCTCGCTGACCCGGTGCGGCACCTGCAGGCGCTGCAGCAGGTGAACGAAGCCGCTGAGGTCGACCGACAGCGGCAGGCGCATCACTTCGATAATGTTCATTGGTTGGCCTGTGGGCGGTCCACATCGACCCAGACGAACTTGTGCGGGTCGATGCGGGTTTCATCATCCAGCCGGTAGGCGGCCAGCTTGCCGTAGAGCACGGCGCTGTAGTCCAGGCAGGCCAGGTTGGCGCGGATCGGCGCCGGGCGGCCGCTGCGCCAGTAATGGCCGACGAACAGCATGGGCTCGTCTTCGGCATAGCGCAGCAAGGCGTTCTTCTGGCTGTGACTGAGCGGGGTGCTGGCCACTTCCGCAGGCAGAGCGTCTGGCTGGAACACGATGTCGCCGTAGGTTTGCGGGTCCTCTTCCCAGAACTTGGTACGGAAGAAGGCACGGGTCAGACCATCGCCACCGGTGAGGGTCAGGCCGTCCGGCAGGCGCATGTCGGTACCGCGCAGCAGGCGGTTGCACACGGTGGCGGCAAAGCTGCCGCTCACCGCCGAAGCCTGGATGAAGTGCTCGTCGATACGACCGTCGGGGTACTGCTGGCGCAGCGGCTCGATCAGCCGCGGGTCCCAGCAGGCATGCACCAGGCGGAAACGCCCGGCGTCGACGAACAGCGGCAACTCGTAGAACCAGTTGACGAAGTCGTGCCAGTCAGCGGGGTGGTTGGCAAACTGGGTCAGGGTTTCGTCGATCAACCGGGCGTGGCGCGGCGTATGCTCGCGCACGAAGGCCTTGCCGCTGCCAGGCAGCGCCGGGGTAACCCAGCCCAGGGCATTGTACTCGTGGTTGCCCATGATGCAGAACGCCTGGCCGGCCTCGACCATGTCGTGGACGATGTGCAACGCCTCGCGAATGCGTGGCCCGCGGTCGACGATGTCGCCAAGGAACAGCGCCTGGCGCCGCGGGTGGCACCACACGCCGGCCACACGCTTGTAACCAAGGGCGTCGAGCAGGCGTTCAAGGGTCAGCGCACAACCGTGCACGTCACCGATGATGTCGAAACTACGCGCCGGATCGAGCATCAGTCGTCCCTGCTTCCCAGGCGGCTGCCCCAGCCGAGCTTGGTGCGGCAGACCTCGTAGTAGTTGTGGTCCAGCGGGTGGATCAGGCGCAGCTTCTGCGGTTTCTTGCTCACCGTGATGGTGTCACCGGGGGCGCAGGTGAAGTGGTTCTGGCCGTCACAGGATACTTGCGGGTAGATCTGCAGGTCCTTGGACACCACGATCTTCAGCTCGCTGTTGCCGTCGACCACGATCGGCCGGCCCGACAGGGTATGCGGGTACATTGGCACGATGACGATGGCGTCGAGCTTGGGGTGCATGATCGGGCCGCCGGCCGACAGGGCATAGGCTGTGGAGCCGGTGGGGGTGGCGACGATCAGGCCGTCGGCCTTCTGGCTGCAGACGAACTGGCCGTCGATGTAGATCTCGAACTCGATCATGCGCGTGGACTTGCCCGGGTGCAGCACCACGTCGTTCAGTGCATCACCCTGGCCGATGGCTTCGTTGTGGCGGCGTACCTCGGCCTGCAGCAGGAAGCGGTTTTCCACCAGGTAGTGGCCGTCGAGCACTTCGGCGACCTTCTCTTCCAGCTCGTCGGGGCGGATGTCGGTGAGGAAGCCCAGGTTGCCACGGTTGATGCCCAGCACCGGAATGTTGTGCCGGGCCAGGGCGCGGGCGGCGCCCAGCAGGCTGCCGTCGCCGCCGACCACGATGACCAGGTCGCAGACCTCGCCCAGCAGCTTGCGGGTAGAGGTTTGCAGGCCATGGCCAGGCAGCACTTCGGCAATGGTGTCCTCGAGGATCACGTGCAGGTGGCGCTCGAGGAGGAATTTTTTCAGTCGGCGAATGGTGTCGAGCACCTGGGAGCTGCCAAGGCGGCCGATGATACCGATATTGCGAAATTGCTCCATGGGGCTCCTGCGAGGCTCTGCGGCGGGTGACTATGCCGCGATTATGGGCGAAACCACCGGGTAGCGGCAAACCGGCTATGCTCGCAGGATGATGCCATTCGCCCTGCTCCACGACCTGCCCCGGCAGCTACACCGCCCCCACGTGCGCGACCTGGCCTGGGCCCTGCTGTCGCCCCCGTTGCTCAGCGCCCCGCCCTGCCCCCAGCGCCACCCGCTGGCGGGCAGCCTGTGGGCGGACCAGCCACAGCGCCTGGCGGACTGGCTGCGGGCGCTGGATGACGACGACCGCCCACTGCATGACTGGCTGGCGCAACTGGGCAGCCGGCGCCTGGGGCACTACTACGAACGGCTGTGGCAATTTGCCCTGGGCCAGGCGCCGGGCATCGAACTGCTGGCGGCCAACCTGGCGATTCGCGACGGCGGACGCACCCTGGGCGAGCTGGATGTGGTGCTGCGCGACCGCGACGGCGTGCACCACCTGGAACTTGCCATCAAGCTCTACCTGGGCCCGGAGCATTCCGGGCACGACCCCGCCGCCTGGCTGGGGCCGGGCTGCCATGACCGACTGGGAAGCAAACTGGCGCACCTGGCGCGGCACCAGTTGCCCATGTCGGCCGGGGCGCACAGCCGCGAGGTGCTGGCCCGGCTGGGGGTGGAGCAGCTGCAGGCGCATGTGTGGCTGGGTGGCTTTCTGTTCTACCCGTGGCCTGGGCATGCGCAGCCACCACAGGGCGCCAACCCGCAGCATTTGCACGGGCGCTGGCTGCGGCGGCGGGACTGGGTCATGGGCGAAGGTGAACGATGGCAGCCGCTGCAACGGCATGCCTGGCTGGCGCCGGCGCGGGTCGAGGCGCATGAGTGCTGGGCGGTGGAGCAGTTTGCGGCATGGCTGCATGTGCTGGAGCGGCAGGCTCCGGCGCAGTTGCTGGTGAGGTTGGAGCAAGAAGCAGATGGCGCCTGGCAGGAGGCTGAACGGGTGTTTCTAGTGGCTGACAGTTGGCCATTTCCCCCCGAGGCATGATGTCAGCTGTTCCGGCCTCTTCGCGGGTAAACCCGCTCCCACAGGTACAGCACAGCATTCAGAACCTGTGCAGTACCTGTGGGAGCGGGTTACCCACGAAGAGGCCGGTGCAGACAACACAATTTTCACAGACCTGGCGCAAAGATTCGTTCCCCCGTAGCCATTACAGTACTACCTGAGCGCCATCAAGAGCGCCATTCCGACCTGATGACGAGGACCGATCATGGTTTCATCCACCCCCGCGACCCATTACGCGCGCTTGTCCATCGCCCTGCACTGGATGATGCTGGTGCTGCTGGCAGCTGTCTATGCCCTTATCGAACTGCGTGGCCTGTTCCCCAAGGACAGCGTCGAACGCAACCTGATGAAGGACCTGCACTTCATGCTCGGGCTCAGCGTGTTCGTGCTGGTCTGGTTGCGCCTGGCCATCCGCCTGAGCCGCCCGACCCCACCCATCGTGCCCAAACCTGCGGCCTGGCAGACCGGCCTCGCGCACCTGATGCACCTGGCGTTGTACCTGCTGATGATCATCCTGCCGCTTGCCGGCTGGCTGATCCTCAGCGCCGCCGACAAACCAGTGCCGTTCTTCGGCCTGGAGCTGCCGCATCTGATCGGCCCGAACCCGGACCAGGCCAAGTTCATCAAAGGCTGGCATGAACGCATCGGCAGCTGGGGCTACTGGCTGATCGGCCTGCACGCTCTGGCCGGGCTGTATCACCACTATGTGCAGCGCGACAACACGCTGCTGCGCATGCTGCCCTACAAGTAACCACGCCGGCCCTGCAGGCCGCCGGTGTGCACCACGATCAGGCGGGTGCCGGGCGCGAAAAGCCCGGCCTCGACCTGCTCACGCAGGGCCAGCAGGGCCTTGCCGGTGTAGAGGGCTTCGAGCGGCACGCCGGTGTGCCGCTCGCAATCGGCGATGAACGCCAGCAGCTCAGCGTCGAACTTGCCGAAACCACCTCGGCAGGCGTCGTGCAGCTGGTAGCCATGCGCACCGGCCAGTGTCGCTACCGCGTCCGGCACGCCATGATCCCTGGGTACAGCCAATGCGCCATGCACGACATGTGCGCCCGCCTCGGCCATCACCAGGCCGGCCAGGGTAGTTCCCGTTCCTGCAGCAAGCCACCAGGCGTCGTAGCCCGACCAGCCCAGCGCGGCGATTTGCGCGCGCGCCTGCTGAATGACCAGCGCGCAGCCCTGTGCACCGGCCAGCCCGCCGCCCCCTTCGGGGATGCAGTGCCAACCCGGGTAGTGTGCGTGCCAGGGCTCCCAGAAACCCGCTTCGTTTCGTGCGCGGTAGCCGCCATAGCCCAGCCAGTGCAGTTCCATGCCCAGCGCTTGCAGGTCACGCACGGTTGGCGTGTTCTGGGCGTGGCCACGCAGCAGGCCGGCGGTGGCGAAACCGAAGCGCTTGCCGGCAGCGGCCAGGGCGTGCAGATGGTTGGAATGGTTGCCGCCGAGGCTTATCAGGCCTGGGGCCTTGATGGCGGAGGCGTGCTGCAGGTGGTGGTGCAGCTTGAACCACTTGTTGCCGCTGATCAGCGGGTCGATCAGGTCCAGGCGCAGGATGGCGGCTTCTACCTGGGCTTGTTGCAGCCAAGGCAGGATCAGAGGCTGCAGGGGGGCTTGGGGTAGGTCAAAGTGCATTGTGCGAGTTTACCAGCGAAAGCCGGGGGGCTGCTTTGCAGCCCATCGCCGGCAAGCCGGGCTCCCACAGATACAGCGCCAACCTCAAGCATCACGCTGTACCTGTGGGAGCCCGGCTTACCGGCGAAGGGCCGCGAAGCGGCCCCGGCAATCTCAGAGCTCAGCCGCCAATCTCGAACCCTGGTTGATCGCCCGCTTGGCATCCAGCTCGGCCGCCACATCGGCACCACCAATCAGGTGCACCGACTGCCCCGCCGCCACCAGCCCGTCCTGCAGTTCGCGCAGCGGCTCCTGCCCGGCACAGATCACCACGTTGTCCACCGCCAGCACCTGCGGCTCGCCATCGGCCACGCGAATATGCAGGCCGGCATCGTCGATACCCAGGTACTCGACGCTGTTGAGCATCTGCACCCGCTTGTTCTTCAACCCGGTACGGTGAATCCAGCCGGTGGTCTTGCCCAGGCCGTCACCCACCTTGGATTTCTTGCGCTGCAGCAGGTACACCTGCCGCGCCGGGGCATGCGGCTCGGCCTTGATCCCGGCCACGCCACCGCGTGCCCGCAGATGGGTATCGATGCCCCACTCCCGCCAGAACGCCTCACGGTCCTGGCTGGTGGCCACGCCCTGATGCACCAGGTACTCGGAAACGTCAAAACCGATGCCACCCGCACCGATCACCGCGACAGCCTTGCCCACCGGCTTGCGCTCGAGCAGCACATCCAGGTAGCTGAGCACCTTGGCATGCTCGACACCGGGGATGGCCGGCGTGCGCGGGGCAATACCAGTGGCCAGGATGATCTCGTCGTAGCCACCGTCCACCAGGGCCTGCACATCGACCCGGGTGTTCAGGCGCAGGTCCACGCCCGTGCTTTCGACCTTGTTGCGGAAGTAACGCAGGGTTTCATGGAACTCTTCCTTTCCCGGCACCCGCTTGGCGACATTGAACTGCCCGCCGATCTCGCTGGCGGCATCGAACAGGGTCACTGCGTGGCCGCGCTCGGCCGCCACCGTGGCTGCCGCCAGGCCGGCCGGGCCAGCGCCGACCACGGCAATGCGCTTCACGGTGCGCACGGGCAGGTAGTTGAGCTCGGTTTCGTGGCAGGCACGCGGGTTGACCAGGCAACTGGTCAGCTTGCCGCCAAAGGTATGGTCCAGGCAGGCCTGGTTGCAGCCGATGCAGGTATTGATCTCGTCGCCGCGGCCGGCAGCGGCCTTGTTGACGAAGTCCGGGTCGGCAAGGAACGGCCGGGCCATCGAGACCATGTCGGCATCGCCCTCGGCCAGCACCGCCTCGGCCACTTCCGGGGTATTGATGCGGTTGGTGGTGATCAGCGGAATGTTCACCACGCCGCGCAGCTTGGCGGTGACCTTGCTGAATGCCGCGCGCGGCACCTTGGTGGCAATGGTCGGGATACGCGCTTCGTGCCAGCCGATGCCGGTATTGATCAAGGTTGCGCCGGCCTGCTCGATGGCCTTGGCCAGCAGCTCGATCTCGTCCCAGCTGCTGCCGCCCTCGACGAGGTCGAGCATCGACAGGCGGAAGATGATGATGAAGTTCGGGCCTACCGCGCCGCGCACCCGGCTGACGATTTCCACCGCCAGGCGCATGCGGTTCTCATAGCTGCCACCCCAGCGGTCGGTGCGGTGGTTGGTGTGGGCGGCGAGGAACTGGTTGATGAAGTAGCCTTCCGAACCCATGATCTCGACGCCGTCGTAACCGGCGCGCTGGGCCAGCACCGCGCAATTGACGAAGTCGGCGATCTGCTTTTCGATACCCGCCTCATCCAGTTCCTTGGGCTTGAACGGGTTGATCGGCGCCTGGATCGCGCTGGGCGCCACCTGGCGCGGGCTGTAGGCGTAGCGCCCGGCATGCAGGATCTGCAGGCAGATCTTGCCGCCGGCAGCGTGTACCGCCTCGGTGACGATGCGGTGCTTGTCGGCTTCTTCCTCGGTGCTGAGCTTGGCCGCCCCGGAATACACCCCCCCCTCATCGTTGGGCGCGATGCCGCCGGTAACCATCAGGCCGACGCCACCGCGGGCGCGCTCGGCAAAGTACGCCGCCATGCGCTCGAAGCCGCCCGGGCGCTCTTCGAGGCCAGTGTGCATCGAGCCCATCAGGGTGCGGTTGCGCAAGGTGGTAAAGCCCAGGTCCAGCGGGGCGAGCAGGTGCGGGTAGCGGTCGGCGGCCATGGAAAGGTCCCCAGGTGGCGTGATCACGGAATGCGGGTGCCGCACCGTCTGGCGGGCCCCGTCGTTTGTCTGCCTGCGACATTAAACAGCCGTTTGAATGGGCTCAATGATCGAAACTGACAAGTTATTGATCCTCGCGCACAGCACGACTACCCTAGGAAACTCCCGTTTCCAAGGCGCTGTCCTGCTTCATGCGAAAACTTCTGGCAAGCGCCCTGGCGCTGGTGATGATCGCCGCCCTTTGCGGCTACGGTTTCTGGACCCAGCAGCGCCCGGAAGGCCACTACCTGTCCGACCTGCGTATCGAACTGGCACTTAACCACGGCGTACCGGGCGAGCACGGCAACCTGCTCGGTGTCGAACCGCTGCTCTACCCGGGCGACTACCAGAACCTGCAGCGCCTGCACCGCAAGCTCGCGGCCTACCTGGAGCAGGCCCGTACCCAAGGGCTTGTAGGCCCGCGTACGGTGGTGGTGCTACCAGAGCACATCGGGACCTGGCTGTGGGCACGCGGGGAAAAGAACGAGCTGTACCAGGTCACGCAAAGCCGCGAGGCCCTGCAATGGCTGGAACTGAGCAACCCGCTGCGCTATGGCCTGGCCATGCTCCGTGCCGACGGGGACGACCGGCGTGCCGACGCGCACCTGCGCATGAAGGCCGATCAGATGGCCGCGGACTACCAGCAACTGTTCGGCGGCCTGGCCAAGGAATTCAACGTCACCCTGGTGGCCGGCTCCATCGTGCTGCCCGCCCCTTACGTGAAACAGGGCGTGCTGCATGCCGGCAGCGGCCCATTGTTCAACAGTAGCGTAGTGTTCGCCGGCGACGGTTCGCTGCTGGGCCAACCGCAACGCCAGCAGTTCCCCGACAGCGAAACACGCCGCTATGTGCATGATGGCCGCCAGCACCCGCTGCAGGTATTGCAAACCCCTGCCGGGCGCCTGGGCGTGCTGGTGGGCAGTGACAGTTGGTACCCGGAAAACCACCAGCAACTGGCACGACAGGCGGTACAACTGATCGCCAACCCGGTGTTCCTCAGCGGCAGGGGCAGCTGGCAAGCGCCCTGGCGCGGCAATCGCCACCAGGATGCCAGCGCCGGGCTGGCGTTGCAGCGCGGCGAAGTCAGTGAACAAGCCGCCTGGCAACGCCTGACCGAAGCGGCCGGGGCTGGTGTCAGCAGCATGAGCGTGTTCATGCGTGGGCAGTTCTGGGAACAGGGCAGCGACGGCCAGGGCTTTGCCCGCCAGGCGGGTGAATTGCTGGCAGGCACCCCCAGCCCTGGCGCCCGCTTGCTGAATTTGTGGTTGTAAGCCCATGGCCCGCCCCCGCGTGCGCCTGGGCGACCTTTCGGTTGGCTTTGTCCAGCCGCTGACCGAGGCCCTGCGCGAACTGGGCCACGACCCCGAACCTTTGCTGCGCCGCTATGGCCTGGATGCGGCGCGCCTGAGCGAAGCCGGTGCGCGCTTGTCGATCCCGCGCTACATGCACCTGGGGCACGCCGCCATCGAACTGTCCGGCGAGGCCGCGCTGGGCCTGCACATGGGGCGCCTGAGCCGCCTGGCGCATGCCGGCCTGGCCGGGGTCACCGCTGCCCAGGCCCCGAACCTGGGCGAGGCGGCACGCGCCCTGTTGCGCTTCGAGCCGCTGTACGCCGCCAACTATCGCGGCCACTCCAGTTTCCAGGAAGATGCCCAGGGCGCCTGGCTACGCTTCTACTCCATCAGCCCCTACAACGCCTACAACCGTTTCGTGGTCGATTCGCTACTCGCCGGCTGGCTCGCCCAGCTTGCCGACCTGGCCGGTACGGCGGTGCAGGCCGAACAGATGGAAATCGAGTTTGCCGCACCCGCCTACGCCGCGCGCTACCAGCCGCTGTGCAGCACTCCCGTGCAGTTCGCCGCCGAAGGCAACCAGCTGCGCCTGAGCCGCGCCACGCTGCAGTTGGCCAACCCCAGGCACTGCCCCAGCACCTGGCAGCACCTGCTGCAGCTGTGCGAGGCGGAAATGCTCCAGCGTACGCGGGTGCGCAGCCTGGGTGAGCGCATCACCCACCTGTTGGGCCCTTTGCTCAATGGTGGCCGTGAACCGGACCTGGAAGAAGTGGCGCTGCACCTGCAACTGCCGACCTGGACCTTGCGCCGCAAACTGGCCGAGGAAGGCACGCGTTTTCGCGACCTGCTCAGCGAAACACGGCGCGACCTTGCCGAAACCTACATCCGCGATACGGAGCTGGCTTTTGGCGAGATTGCCTATCTGCTGGGGTTTGCGTCGGCCGAGGCCTTCCAGCGCGCTTTCAAGCGCTGGACGGGCCTTACACCGGGGGAGTTTCGCCGCAGTCAGCGGCGGGTGGGCTAGAGCTCGGTGGCGTCGTCAGCCGGCTCCGGGGGGTCCAGTTCATAAGCCTGGAATTCGAGAAGTTCTTCCTGGTATTCGTCCATAGCCCTACGCCCTCTTCACTCATTTTTCCTGATAACTGTCGCCTTCACCCTAGGCAGGTGGGATGAAGAAATCATGACAAGCTTATGAGTGGTAAACGTAGCAGGGGTTCAGGAAGTTATCGCGGTGCGTCTGTAACAGGGGATGGACTGCCTGCACCGGCCTCTTCGCGGGTAAACCCGCTCCCACAGGTACTGCGCAGTTCTCAACATCTGCGCAGTACCTGTGGGAGCGGGGTTACCCGCGAAGAGGCCGGTACAGGAAAGCTATCAAAGGGCGGGGGAAGCGGTCTCGGCGGCCTCGGCAGGCTGGGCTTCCTGCTGCACCTCGATCGGTGCCGCCTCCGCTGGCGGCGCCACTGGCTGCGAGCCCTGGCTGTCATCCAGCACCGGCGCTGCTATCGCCTCGCTGGCCGGGGCAACAGCGGCCGGGGCTGGCGCCGCTTCAACCAAAGGCGCCGCCACCGGGGCCGGTGCCACCGGCGCTGCCGCGGCCTGCTCCGGCAGCCCCAAGGCAGCCGCCGGCGCTTCGACCTTAGGCGCGGGCTCTTCGACCTTGGCCTTGCTCTCCTGCTTAGGCTTGGGCTTTGGCAGGTAGCTCTCCACCAGTGCGAAATAACGGTCATAGAACTGCGCCGCCGTCACCGTCTCGCTGGCCACCTTGACCATCGAGTCGTCGCTGGAGCCGATCGGCATCGACACCGAGCCCAGTACACCAACGCCCAGGCTGGCGGAGGTATTGGACTTTTTCAGTGCATAACGATCCTGCAGAGCATTGGCGAACATGGTCGAACGCTGCTCGTCGCTCACATCTGGCGCACAGGTGACGTTGAAACTGATCTGCAGGTGGTTCTCGCTGTTCTGCTGGAAGCTCTTGTTGCCCACCACCTGGTTGGCGCCGCTGCTGGTGATGATGTAGCCCTGGCTGAGCAAGGCGCGCCGGGCGGCCTCGCAGGAGCCGGCATCGCTCACCGGGAAGCTGCGCGAGTAGGTGCCCGAGTCATCGAAGTTCTCGTGCTCGTAGACGGCGGCTTTTTTCGAGGAACAACCGGTCACACCCGCCAGCACCAGGGCCAGCCCGAGCGCACCAAAGACGGAAGATCTGGTCATTGCGAATTCCGGGTAAGTCGAGAAGGTGCCTATTGTGCAACACAGCAGGCAGGCACAGGAACCGCTGATCGGTGAAGAGTCTGTCAGGTTCGTGTAAATCTGGGTCAAGGGCGGCAATTGCCAGGCGCAATAACGAAAAAAGCGACCCGAAGGTCGCTTTCTCGTAGCTTCGAGGCGTTCAAGGGGCCTCGAGGCGAAGATGGCGCAGCGGACGGGACTCGAACCCGCGACCCCCGGCGTGACAGGCCGGTATTCTAACCGACTGAACTACCGCTGCGTATCATTCAGGCTTGCGCCCGATTGAAACCTGGGTCTACCCTTCCGGCGCGATGGCCTCAGGGCAGGCACAAAAAAAGCGATAACGTGATCGCTTCTCTTGTGTTTGCTTCAAGGTGTTCAAGGGGCCTTGAAGCTAAGATGGCGCAGCGGACGGGACTCGAACCCGCGACCCCCGGCGTGACAGGCCGGTATTCTAACCGACTGAACTACCGCTGCGTATCGTTCAGGCTTTCGCCCGATTGAAACTGGGATCAGCCCAAGGTGTTTGCCTTGTGGCTTCAGACCGGTGCCAGGCACCCATCTGATACTGAAAAATGGCGCAGCGGACGGGACTCGAACCCGCGACCCCCGGCGTGACAGGCCGGTATTCTAACCGACTGAACTACCGCTGCGCAGTGCGTTCCTCTCTGGCTATCGGCTTCTTGCGAAACCTGAAGCACCAGGAACATCTCAGGAAGTGGTGGGTGATGACGGGATCGAACCGCCGACCCTCTGCTTGTAAGGCAGATGCTCTCCCGGCTGAGCTAATCACCCTCGCGATGTTGCTTGTTGCGTTTGCTTCGCTGAGGCCGCGAAATTTACGCAGGTGGCGAAGCTAAGTCAATAGCCCCATTGAATTTTTTTCAGAAAAGCGCAAAAGCGGTGCGGTTGCCTGTGGCGGCCTCTTCGCGGGTTTACCCGCGAAGAGGCCGGTACAGGATATGCAAAAGGGCTCAGGTGTAGATCATCTTGCGGGTCATGCCGCCATCGACCACGAATTCCTGGCCGGTGACGAACGCCGCTTGCCGAGACAACAGCCAGGCAACCATGGCCGCCACGTCTTCCACCGTCCCTACCCTGCCCGTCGGGTGCTGGGCATGGTCCGCCTCGGACAACGGCTCGGCACGGCGCTGCGACGGGTCACGGGCATCGATCCAGCCCGGGCTCACCGCATTGACGCGGATCTCCGGGCCAAGGCTCATGGCCAGGGCATGGGTCAAGGCCACCAGGCCGCCCTTGCTCGCCGCATAGGCCTCGGTATCGGGCTCGGACTGCCGCGCCCGGGTGGAGGTGAGATTGACGATCGCCCCGTTGTGCGCGCGCAGGTACGGCGCACAATGCTTGGCCAGCAGCATCGGGCCGTTGAGGTTGACCGCCAGCACCCGGTTCCACTGCGCCAGGCTCAGGCTTTCGAGGGTCTGGTTGTGCGGGTTGGCGATGGCCGCATTGCACACCAGCGCGTCCAGGCGGCCAAACTGCCCCAGCACCTCGGACACCCCGGCGCTGACCTGGGCCTCGTCGGCAACATCCATGGTGATGAACCAGGCATTGTCACCCAGGGCCTTGGCCACCTTGGCGCCACGCTGGCGGTCCAGGTCACTGAGCACCACCTGCCAGCCTTCGCAGATCAACCACGCGGCAATACCCAGGCCGATGCCGCGCGCGGCACCCGTCACCAGGGCTACCCTGCCGTTATGGCCGGGTTTACCGCCGCGGATTTCGATCACAGTGCTGCCAACCCGCGCGCCAGGTCTGCCTGCAGGTCGGCCACGTCTTCCAGGCCCACGGCAACACGGATCAGGCTGTCGCGAATACCGGCGGCTTCACGCTCCTGCGGCGTCAGGCGACCGTGGGAGGTGGTCGCTGGATGGGCGATGGTGGTCTTGCTGTCACCCAGGTTGGTGGTGATGGAAATCACCCGGGTAGCGTCGATGAAGCGCCAGGCGCCCTCTTTGCCACCCTTGACCTCGAAGCTCACCACCGCACCGAAGCCACTCATCTGGCGCTTGGCCAGTTCGTGCTGCGGGTGGCTCGGCAGGCCGGCGTAATGCACCTTCTCCACGCCCTCCTGCTGCTCCAGCCATTCGGCCAGTACCTGGGCGCTTTCGCAGTGCGCACGCATGCGCAGGCGCAGGGTTTCCAGGCCCTTGGTGAAGATCCAGGCGTTGAACGGGCTGAGGGTCGGGCCTGCGGTACGCAGGAAGCCCACCACTTCTTTCATCTGCTCGGCACGGCCGGCAACCACGCCACCCATGCAGCGACCCTGGCCGTCGATGAACTTGGTGGCCGAGTGGAACACGATGTCGGCACCCAGCTTCAGCGGCTGCTGCAGCGCCGGGGTGCTGAAGCAGTTGTCCACCACCAGCATGGCACCGTGGGCGTGGGCGATTTCGCTGAGTGCGGTGATATCGACCAGCTCTGCCAGCGGGTTGGACGGCGACTCGACGATCAGCAGCTTGGTATTGGCCTTGATGGCCTTTTCCCAGCCGGCGAGGTCGACCAGTGGCACGTAGTCCACCTGCACGCCGAAGCGCTTGAAGTACTTCTCGAACAGGCTGATGGTCGAGCCGAACACGCTCTGCGACACCAGCACATGGTCACCGGCACTGCACAGCGACATCACCACGGCGAGGATCGCCGCCATGCCGGTGGAGGTGCCCACGGCCTGCTCGGCCCCTTCCATGGCCGCCAGGCGCTCCTCGAAGGCACGCACCGACGGGTTGGTGTAGCGCGAATAGACGTTGCCCGGCGTTTCGCCGGCAAACCGCGCGGCGGCATCGGCAGCCGTGCGGAACACATAGCTGGAGGTCAGGAACAGCGCTTCGCTGTGCTCGGCCTCCGGTGTACGGTTTTGACCGGCACGCACCGCCAGGGTGTCGAAACCGACACCCTCGAGGTCACTGTCCAGTCGTCCGGCATCCCATTGATCCGTCATGCCGTCGCTCCCGAAATCAGTTGTTGTAGAGGTCGATGATCGCGCTGACCGCCTGGTTCTTGACCTTGGCGAGGTCATTACGAGCCTGCTCGATACGGTCGAGGTAGGCTTCGTCGATATCGCCGGTGACATACTCACCGTTGAATACCGCGCAATCGAACTGGTCGATCTTGATCTTGCCGCCACCAACCGAGTCGATCAGATCCGGCAGGTCCTGGTAGACCAGCCAGTCGGCACCAATCAACTCGGCCACTTGTTCGGTGGTACGGTTGTGGGCGATCAGTTCGTGAACACTCGGCATGTCGATGCCGTAGACGTTGGGATAGCGAACCGCAGGGGCTGCGGAGCAGAAGTAGACGTTCTTGGCGCCGGCTTCGCGGGCCATCTGGATGATCTGCTTGCAGGTGGTGCCGCGCACGATCGAGTCGTCCACCAGCATCACGTTCTTGCCGCGGAACTCCAACTCGATGGCGTTGAGCTTCTGGCGTACCGATTTCTTGCGCGCGGCCTGACCGGGCATGATGAAGGTACGGCCGATATAGCGGTTCTTGACGAAACCTTCGCGGAACTTGACGCCCAGGCGGTTGGCCAGCTCCAGGGCCGCGGTGCGGCTGGTGTCCGGGATCGGGATGACCACATCGATGTCGTGCTCGGGGCGCTCGCGCATGATCTTGTCGGCCAGTTTTTCACCCATGCGCAGACGGGCCTTGTACACCGACACGCCATCCATGATCGAGTCCGGGCGGGCCAGGTAGACATGCTCGAAGATGCACGGTTGCAGCTTCGGTGCTTCGGCGCACTGCTTGGTGTACAGCTGGCCTTCTTCGGTGATGTACACCGCTTCGCCCGGCGCCAGGTCGCGGATCAGGGTGAAGCCGAGCACATCGAGGGCCACGCTCTCCGAGGCGATCATGTATTCCACGCCTTCGTCGGTGTGACGCTGGCCGAACACCACCGGGCGGATGCCGTTGGGGTCACGGAAACCGACAATGCCGTAGCCGGTGATCATAGCAACCACGGCGTAACCGCCGACGCAGCGGCTGTGCACGTGGGAAACCGCGGCGAACACGTCTTCTTCGGTCGGCTGCAGCTTGCCACGCACCGCCAGCTCATGGGCGAACACGTTCAGCAGTACTTCCGAGTCGGAGTTGGTGTTGACGTGACGCAGGTCGGACTCGTAGATCTCCTTGGCCAGCTGTTCGACGTTGGTCAGGTTGCCGTTGTGTGCCAGGGTGATGCCGTACGGCGAGTTGACGTAGAACGGCTGGGCCTCGGCCGAGGTCGAGCTGCCCGCAGTCGGGTAGCGCACGTGGCCGATGCCGATGTTGCCGACCAGGCGCTGCATGTGGCGCTGCTGGAACACGTCGCGCACCAGGCCATTATCCTTGCGCAGGAACAACCGGCCGTCATGGCTGGTCACGATACCGGCAGCGTCCTGGCCGCGGTGCTGGAGGACCGTAAGCGCGTCATACAGCGCCTGATTGACGTTCGACTTACCGACGATACCGACGATGCCACACATGCGACGCAACCCCTACTTTGACGAAACTTGAGTGAATAGCGCTCAGGGCTTTGCCGGCCCGAGCAACTGTTCCTTGAACGGAAGATCAGCTGGAGTGCCGATCAGCCCACTGGGTGTCCACTGGCCGGTAAAACCCAGGATCAGGTTTTTCGACCAGTCGGCGACCAAGAGAAATTGTGGTATCAGGCGAGATTCCTGCCACCAGGTGTCTTGTTGAACCGGCCCCAGGCTGATCAGCCCGATGGCCACCACCACCAGCAAGGCCCCGCGCGCGGCGCCGAAGGCCATGCCCAGGAAACGATCGGTACCGGACAGCCCGGTCACGCGGATCAGCTCGCCGATGAGGAAGTTGATCATGGCCCCCACCAGCAAGGTGGCGACGAAAAGAATGGCGCAGCCGGCGATGACGCGCATCGACGGCGTCTGGATGTAGCTTTCAAGATACACCGAGAGCGAACCACCGAACATCCAGGCAACCGCACCGGCAATGATCCAGATGAGCAAGGACAAGGCTTCCTTGACGAAGCCGCGCTTGAGACTGATCAGTGTGGAGACGGCGATGATCGCGATGATCGCCCAATCAACCAAGGTAAATGCCACGGTGCTGCCTGCAGACGTTTGAGGCGGCGCATTTTAACAGAGCGGCGGGGGCTTGGGTAAGCGGAATGTCAGACAGATTGGTGTTGGCTTCATCGCCGGCAAGCCGGCTCCCACAGGGACTGCACAGGCCCTGAGAGCAGTGCGGTCGAGGTGGGGGCTGGCTTGTCGTGGCGACGAACCGCGTCGATGGGCGGCAAAGCCGCCCCGCGTATCAGCTGCGCTCAGGCTGGAAGCGCACCACGAAGCCCTTGAGGCTGTTCTGGCGATTGATGGCGTCACGCACGCGCTCAGCCTCGGCCCGCTCGATCAGCGGCCCCACGTACACCCGGTTCATGCCACCCGCCGAGCGGATATAGGCGTTGTAACCCTGGCTACGCAAGGTTTGCTGCAGCTTTTCGGCCCCGGCACGGTTGGACAGGCTGGCCAACTGGATCGACCAGCTGACCGGCAGGCCATTGACGTCGATCTTGGACGGCGCCGCGGGTGCGGCCGGCTTGGCTGCCGGCTGAGGCTCGACCTTGGCCACGGGCGCCTGCGGCTTGACGGGCTGGGGCTGAGGCTGAGGCTGCACCTGTACCTGAGGCTGGGTCTGCGGTGACGGTGTAATCGGCTGGCTGGGCGCGCTCGCCGGCGCAGTGGATTCGTCCACCACCACCGGTGCCTGCTGCGGCTCTTCGGGAATGACCTGCGGCTCCGGCACGGCGACCGGCTCCACCTTCACTTCCGGCAGGCTTGGCATGGCCGGCGCCTGCGGGGCCTCGACGCGCACCTGACGCATCTCGTCCTCGCGGGTGAACAGCATCGGCAGGAAGATCACCGCCAGCGCCACCAGCACCAACGCACCCACCATGCGCTGTTTCATCCCTTTATCCAGCACTGCCATCTACTCCACCCTCCTGGGCGTGCCGCTCCAGCCATTCCAGTGCCTGGGCAACACAGAAAAACGAACCGAACAGCAAGATCTGATCACCCGCCGTTGCCTGCGCGCACTGCCCTTCAAGGGCAGCGTCGACGCTGGCATAAGACTTCACCGCGGCGCCGAGGTTCGTCAAGGCCGTGGCCAGTTCTGCAGCCGGGCGACTGCGCGGGGTATCCAGTGGCGCCACTGCCCAGTCGTCGACCAGCCCCTGCAGCGGCGCGACAACACCGTCCAGGTCCTTGTCGGCGAGCAGGCCGAACACCGCCAGGCGCCGGCCTTTCAGCGGCCGGGCCGCCAGGCGCCGGGCCAGGTACTCCGCAGCATGCGGGTTGTGCCCGACATCCAGCAACAGTTCCACCGACTTGCCCTGCCAGCTCAGCAGGCGACGGTCGAGGCGACCCGTGATACGGGTATCCAGCAGCGCCTGGCGAATCTGCCCGGCGTCCCAGGGCAGGCCCATCAGCAGATAAGCCTGCAAGGCCAGCGTGGCGTTTTCCATGGGCAGGTCGAGCAAAGGCAGGCCACGCAGCTCCAACTGCGTACCATCAGCCGCAGTACCCCGCCAGTTCCAGCTGCCATCGGCACTGGCCAGGTCGAAGTCACGACCACGCAGGAACAGCGGCGCAGCCAGTTCGGCGGCCTTGTCCAGCAGCGGCTGAGGCGGATCCAGGTCACCGCACAGTGCCGGCTTGCCCTGACGGAAGATGCCGGCCTTCTCGAAGGCCACCAGCTCGCGGGTATCCCCCAGGTAATCGACATGGTCGACGCCGATGCTGGTCACCAGGGCCAGGTCGGCATCCACCACGTTCACGGTGTCCAGTCGGCCACCAAGGCCCACTTCGAGTACCACGGCATCCAGCTGCGACTGGTAGAACAACCAGAACGCGGCCAGGGTGCCCATCTCGAAGTAGGTCAGGGAAATATCGCCCCGCGCCGCCTCGACGGCGGCGAAGGCTTCGCACAGGCGCTCATCGCTGGCCTCTTGGCCATCGATCAGCACCCGCTCGTTGTAACGCAACAGGTGCGGCGAGCTGTACACGCCGACCTTGAGCCCCTGGGCACGCAGCAGCGAGGCCACGAAGGCGCAGGTCGAGCCCTTGCCGTTGGTGCCGGTCACCGTCACCACGCGTGGCGCCAGCTTGCCCAGCGCCAGCCGGGCAAGCACCTTCTGCGACCGCTCCAGGCCCATGTCGATGGCCGAGGGGTGCAACTGCTCGAGGTAGGCGAGCCATTCGCCCAGGGATCGTTGTTTCATCACGCGACGGCAGCCGCCTCGCGCGCTTGTTCCGGGGTTTCCTGGCCGGTCATCTGCGCCAGCAGGCGGGCCAGACGCGGGCGCAGCTCGCCACGGGAGATGATCAGGTCGATGGCGCCGTGCTCCAGCAGGAACTCGCTGCGCTGGAAGCCTTCCGGCAGCTTCTCGCGCACGGTCTGCTCGATCACGCGCGGGCCGGCGAAGCCGATCAGTGCCTTCGGCTCACCGACGATGACGTCACCGAGCATGGCCAGGCTTGCAGAAACACCACCGTAAACCGGGTCGGTCAGCACCGAGATGAACGGGATGCCTTCTTCGCGCAGGCGCGCCAGCACGGCCGAGGTCTTGGCCATCTGCATCAGCGAGATCAGCGCTTCCTGCATGCGCGCACCGCCGGAGGCGGAGAAGCAGACCATCGGGCAGCGGTTTTCCAGGGCATAGTTGGCCGCGCGCACGAAGCGCTCGCCAACGATGGCGCCCATGGAGCCGCCCATGAACGAGAACTCGAAGGCGCTGACCACGATCGGCATGCCCATCAGGGTGCCGCTCATGGAGATCAGGGCGTCCTTCTCCCCGGTCTGCTTCTGCGCCCCGGCCAGGCGGTCCTTGTACTTCTTGCCATCACGGAACTTCAGGCGGTCGACCGGCTCCAGGTCGGCGCCCAGTTCGGCACGGCCATCGGCGTCGAGGAAGATGTCGATGCGCGCACGTGCGCCAATGCGCATGTGGTGGTTGCACTTGGGGCAGACATCCAGGGTCTTTTCCAGCTCCGGACGATACAGCACGGCCTCGCAGGCCGGGCACTTGTGCCACAGGCCTTCAGGCACCGAGCTCTTCTTCACCTCGGAACGCATGATCGAAGGGATCAGTTTGTCGACTAACCAGTTGCTCATGCTTTCTTTCTCCAGTATTGGCAGGCGTGGGCCGGTATCGCCGGCCCTGCCCTGCCCTTGAGCTCAAAATCTTTTATGAAACGATGATGGACCGGCCGCCGGGACTTCCAGCGCGCCACCCCACCGCTAATGTATGTCTTGCCGCCACAGGCGCGGGCGGCTGCCCCGCGGGGCTGCGAAAGCTATGGACGATGGCGCGCAGCCAGCCGTCACATCTGCCATCACGCCTGTTTCACCGCACGCATGAATGCCTCGATCTTCGCCGCGTCCTTGATGCCCTTGGCTTGCTCCACGCCGCCACTGACATCCACCGCGTACGGCCGCACCTGGGCGATGGCCTGGCCGACATTGTCGGCAGACAACCCGCCCGCCAGGATGATCGGCTTGCTCAGTCGCGCCGGCACCAGCGACCAGTCGAACGCTTCACCGGTGCCTCCGGGTACGCCTGGCACATAGGTGTCCAGCAGAATGCCGCGGGCACCGGCGTAAAGCTGGCAGGCCGCCTCCAGGTCGTCGCCCGGGCGCACGCGCAGGGCCTTGATCCAGGGGCGGTGGTAGCCTTCGCAGTCCTGCGGGGTTTCATCGCCGTGGAACTGTAGCAGGTCCAGCGGAACCACTTCGAGGATCTCGTTCAGCTCGCAGCGCGAAGCGTTGACGAACAGCCCGACCGTGGTCACGAACGGCGGCAGCTCGGCGATGATCGCCCGCGCCTGGCGCACGTCCACGGCGCGCGGGCTCTTGGCATAGAAGACGAAGCCGATGGCATCGGCGCCCGCTTCGGCAGCGGCCAGTGCGTCTTCGATGCGGGTAATCCCGCAGATCTTGCTGCGAACATTGCTCATGGACAGCGAACCCTGGTTGTTACGGTGAAAGGCCGGATGTTAGCAAATGACTTTTCGCCCGTCAGTCTGCCAGTGCCTCGTAGCCGGTCAAAAAGTGTGGGCCGATGTAACGCTTGGGCAGCGCGTACTCCTCGGGGTACTCCACCTGCACAAGGTAGAGCCCGTACGGGTGCGCCGTGACTCCACCTTCGCGGCGGTTGCGCCCCTCCAGCACCTCGCGCGCCCAGGTGGCCGGGCGTTCTCCGGCACCGATGCTCATCAGTACACCGGCAATGTTACGCACCATGTGGTGCAGGAAGGCAGTGGCACGCACATCCAGCACGATCATCTGGCCATGGCGGGTGACGCGCAGGTGGTAGATGTGCTTGACCGGCGACTTGGCCTGGCACTGGCTGGCGCGGAAGGCACTGAAGTCATGGGTACCGAGCAGGTACTGCGCGGCTTCGGCCATGCGCTCCACATCCAGCGGGCGGTGGTTCCAGGTGACTTCCTCGGCCAGGTGCGCCGGGCGGATCGGGTCGTTGTAGATGACGTAGCGGTAACGCCGGGCACAGGCCTTGAAACGGGCATGGAAGTCGGCAGGCATCGGCCGCGACCAGACCACGCTGATGTCGTGGGGCAGGTTGAAGTTGGTGCCCATGGTCCAGGCGCGTTCGTCGCGCACGGCGCGGGTATCGAAGTGCACGATCTGCCCGCAGCCATGCACGCCGGCGTCGGTGCGCCCGGCGCAGATCACCGAGATCGGCTCGTTGGCCACCTTGGACAACGCCTGCTCCAGGGCCTGCTGGACACTGGGCACACCACTGGCCTGACGCTGCCAGCCACGATAGCGCGCGCCTTTGTATTCCACGCCCAGGGCGATGCGGGAGTAGCCTTCGGCCGCGGACTCGGCGGCGGCGGTGTCGATGATGTCCAAGAGCATGAAACCTGTGGGGTGTACGGAATGGCGGGGATTATAACGACAACGGCAGCCGTGTAGGGCTGTGGGAGCGGCCTTGTGTCGCGATAGGGCCGCATAGCGGCCCCGGCGATATTGGCGGTATGACTGAAATCCTGGGGCCGCTTTGCGGCCCTATCGCGACACAAGGCCGCTCCCACAATGACCGCGCTGGAGCCAATATTGGCTCCAACTTTCAGACCAGTCGGGAGAGCATGTCCTCGGCTTCCTGACGCTGGCTGTCGTCGCCATCCTTGACCACTTCATCGAGGATGTCGCGCGCGCCCTGGTTGTCGCCCATGTCGATATAGGCGCGGGCCAGGTCAAGCTTGGTGGCCACTTCGTCGCTACCGGAGAAGAAGTCGAAGTCCAGGTCGTCCAGTGGCTCGGGCTCAGGCTGGGCAAGCGCGTCCTCACTGGTGAAGTGCGGCTCCAGCGACGGCGATTCGAGGCTCTGCGACAGCTTGTCCAGTTCGGCATTGACGTCGTCCAGCTCCGAGGCAAAGCTCTTGGCTGCTGGCGAATCGTCTTCCAGCGACAGCGACAGGTCGAAGTCGGACGGCAGGTCGAACTCGGAAAGCGGGTCGAACGCTGGCTCGCTGTCGAAGGCAGCCAGCTCGGCAGCGACATCCACCGGGTTTGCGTCGTCTGCAGCCGGGGCGGCCGGGGCAACCGGTTCGCTGACGTCGAGGTCGAAGTCGGACAGGTCCACAGCGGGCTGTGTCTCGGCCTGGGCCAGCATGGCCTCGAATTCGGCGTCGGCGTCGGCCTGCAGCTCGGCGTCCACGGCAAACGGCTGGTCTTCCGGCTGAGCCGTATCCAGCACCGGCTCATCCAGTACCGGCTCGTCGACGACAGGTTGCTGGGCCACCGATTCGTCCAGCAACGGCGTCGCCAGCGGGTCTTGCTCGGGCAGGTAGTCACCCAGGCTCAGGTCGAAGGCACTGTCCAGGTCCTGCTCGTCCAGGCCCGGCGCATCGAGGGTAGGCACTTCATCGAAGGCATCCAGCTCAGCATCCAGATCAACTTCAGGCTCGAGCGCTGCGTCAGGTTCCGACTGGGCAACGGCCTCTGGTTCAGCCGCCACCTCTGGCTCGAACGCCGGCACTTCCTCGGCCGCCACGTCGGCAACCACTGGCGTTTCAGGCTGATCTTGCAGCAGCTCCTGCACGTACTGCTCGTCCATCTCGGCAGCCAGGGCCGCAGCGCCCAGGCCGGCAGCGGCCAGGCCGAGCATGGCTGGGTAACGCTCTTTCAGCCCGGCAACCGCTGCACTGTTCGGCTCGCTGGTCGGCAGCTTGCGCTCCTGCTCGACGAACGCGCTCTGATCCCCCTGGCGTGCATACACATCCATCAGTTTCAGGCGCAGGTCGTCACGCTGAGGCGCGGCGGCCACGGCAGGCTCCAGCAGGTCGGCGGCGCGGTTCAGGCGACCTTCGGCCACGCATTGCTCGACCTCCGCCAGCAACGCGGCATGGGGGTCGGCTTGCGGTTCAGGTTGCGCTTCGACGGCGGGTACCGATGTTTTTTCCGCGGCGGTGGCGGCGGCAGCCGAAGCAGCGACCACGGCCGGCGACAGGGTCACGCTCGGGGCCGAGACCTCGACGCCATCGAAGCTTGCGCTATCGCTGTCGAAGCCTGCGCCCTGCTCTTCTTCCAGCGCCCGCGCCATGCGCAGGTGCTTTTCAGCCTCCTGCTGGGCCTTGCGCTTGCGCGCCAGCAGCAACAGTAGAAGCAGCAGTACGAGGAAGGCACTACCGGCAATCAGCCCGAGCAGCAGCGGGTTGCCCATGATTTCGTCGACCACGCTGCCAGGCTGGCCGGCAGGTGCGACCTCGGCGGCGGGCACCGGCTTGGGTGCGTTATCGACGGCGGCAGGCGCAGGCTTGACGACCGGTTGGGCCGGCGCCGTCGCGCCCTGAGCCTCAAGGCGGGCCAGTTGGTTGTTCTTCAGCTCGATCAGACGCTGCAGCTTGTCCAGCTGGCTCTGCAGGTCGGCCATGCGGCTCTTGAGTTCTTCGTTGTCGCGACGGCTGGTGTCCAGGCTTTCCTGGGCCACCGCCAGCTTGTCGTTGAGAGCCTTGGCCTGGTCGGCACCGGCCTGGTTGCCCGGGCTGACCAGG
Source organism: Pseudomonas sp. B10(2017) (assembly GCF_002113295.1). Taxonomy (NCBI): domain Bacteria; kingdom Pseudomonadati; phylum Pseudomonadota; class Gammaproteobacteria; order Pseudomonadales; family Pseudomonadaceae; genus Pseudomonas; species Pseudomonas sp. B10(2017). The sequence continues at coordinate 41,556 of NZ_NEJU01000014.1, read as the reverse complement.
CGCAGGTTGTCGCCCTGGGCGATACGTGCCGGCGCTGCCTCGGCGGCGCCGCGACGGGTCGCGTCCAGCTGGCGGGCGCGCGGGCCCAGGCGGCGGCCTTCACGCCAGGCGGCATACTGCTCGGCCACCTCAGCGATCGCCTCGCCCTGTGCGATATTCTGGATCTGCTGCTGGTCGGGCAGGCGCAGCACCTGGCCGACCTTCAGCTGGTTGATGTTGTTGCCGATGAAAGCGTCCGGGTTAAGCGCCTGGATCGCGATCATGGTCTGCTGGATCGAGCCACCCTGGGTGTTGCGCGCGGCAATCTGCCACAAGGTGTCGCGGCGTTGGGTGGTGTAGCTGCCGGCAGCGGTCACCGCTGGCGCGACATTGCCCGCCGCAGGCTTGTCGCCCTGGGCCTTGGCCTGGTCGAGCAGCACGCTGTAGTCACGCAGCAGGCGGCCTTGCGGCCACATCACCTGGACCAGGAACTTCACCACCGGTTCAGGCAGCGGCTGGCTGGAGGTAACCCGCAGCACGCTCTTGCCGTTGGGGTTGATCACCGGCGTGAAGGTGAGGTCTTCGAGGTACGTCGGCAGCGCCACCCCTGCCTTGCTGAACTCTTCCGGCGGCGCCAGGCTCGGTGCCACTTCGGCGGCGGTGAGGTCGCGCACGTCGAGCAGCTCGATCTCGGCGTCCAGGGGCTGGTTCTGTGCCGACTTGAGGGTCAGCTCCCCCAGGCCCAAGGCATTCGCCATGCCCGACGACAGCGCCGATGCTGCAGCCATGGCCAGAACCAGTTTGCGAATTCGAAGCATGACCTCTTCCCTTGTATAAAGCGTCCTGAAACCTGCATGCAGAGCAGGACAATAGTGCTCGCCAGTATCTTTTACGGCATGTGTTTAATCAACAATTGCGCCACTTGCACGGCATTGAGCGCGGCGCCTTTGCGCACATTGTCGGTGGTCAGCCAGAGGTTGAGCTGCTGGTCTTCATCAACACCGTGCCGTACACGACCAACATAGACCACGTCCTGGCCCACTGCGTCGCCTACCGGGGTTGGATAATCATCGCGCTCCACCAGTTCGACGCTGTCGGCTGCCTCGAGGGCCTGGTTGACCGCGCCCAGGTCTACCGGGCGACGGCTCTGTACCGCCACACTGAAGCTATCGCCGAAAAATACCGGGACTTGAACGCAGCTCACGGAAATCTTCAGCTCCGGCAGGCCCAGCAACACGCGCAGCTCGCTGACCAGGCGGCGCTCCAGGGCCGTGTGGCCTTGCTCATCGGCGGCTCCGACCTGGGCCAGCATGTTGAACGCCACCTGGCGATCGAAGAAGCGCGGCTCCAAGGGGCGGGCATTGAGCAGCTCGGCGGTTTGCCGGGCGAGTTCGTTGACCGCTTCACGGCCTTGTGCGGACACCGCCAGCGCGGCCATTACCTGCACCCGCTCGATATCCAGCAGGCCCTTGAGCGGTGCCAGTGCAACGGCCAGGGCTACCGCGGCCGAGCACGGGCTGACGATGCGGGCGGGCAATGCCAGGCCGGCCAGGCGTTCGGCGTTGGCTTCCGGCACCAGGGCCAGGGCGTCGTCCAGGCCAGCGGAAAGGTCGATGACCGTGCAGCCTGCCTGCAGCGCCTTGCTGGCAAAGCTGCGGCTGACGGCGGCGCCTGCGGCGAAGAAGGCCAGCTTGACCTGGGCGAAGTCGAAGCTGTCCACTTCACGTACCTTCAGCTTCTTGCCAGCGAACATCACGCTGCTGCCCGCCGATTCCATGCTGGCCAGCAGGTGCAGGGTGGCGACCGGGAAATCCAGCTCTTCGAGGATCTGCACCAGGGCTTCACCGACGCTGCCGGTGGCGCCGACGACGGCGATGTCCAAAGGGTGTGTCATGGAAGGGATCCTTTTGCTGAAAACGGCGGGGGGGCGGCACTTTACTCGGATTGTAGAGTTTTGTCTGTGCTGGCCCAAACCTAGAGCTGCGCTGCTCTTGCTCTTGCATCGAGTAGGCATTCATTCGCGATGGTGGCGCCAAGTCACCTTTCCGCCCTTACGGCGGGTCCCTTTTTGTCGTGGCAAAAAGGAACCAAAAACCGTCGGCTCCCATCATCCGGCCCCTACGCTTCGCTCCGGGGTCCCCTCGCTACGGGCCTGCTCCCGGGAGTACGCGCTGCAGGCCCCATCCATGGGGCCTCAGCGCTTGACGGGCATCCATGCCCGTCACCTCCCTCCGCAGTCCCTTCGCTCGGCCTCCTGAAGTCGCAATCGGCGGCGCCTGAACTATCGCGCGCCTAGAAGCAAAATCAAAAGCGAAAGCAAAAGCGAAAGCAAAAGCGAAAGCAAAAGCAAAAGCAAAAGCAGAGAAAAGCCGGGCCGGCCGGGATGGATCGGAAATAAAAAAACCCGCGCTGTCACCAGCGCGGGTTTTCGGTCAGACCGGAACGATCAACGCTCAAGCAGAATCCGCAGCATGCGACGCAGCGGCTCGGCCGCGCCCCACAGCAGCTGGTCACCTACGGTGAACGCGCCCAGGTACTGGGAGCCCATGTTCAGTTTGCGCAGGCGGCCAACCGGGATGTTCAGGGTGCCGGTAACCTTGGTCGGGCTCAGCTCCTGCATGCTGATTTCACGCTGGTTAGGCACCAGTTTCACCCAAGGGTTGTGCTGGCTGATCATGCCTTCGATGTCAGCCAGCGGCACGTCCTTGTTCAGCTTGATGGTCAGCGCCTGGCTGTGGCAACGCATGGCGCCAATGCGCACGCAGATGCCGTCGACCGGGATCGGGCTCTTGAAGCGACCGAGAATCTTGTTGGTCTCGGCCTGGGCCTTCCACTCTTCACGGCTCTGGCCGTTCGGCAGTTCCTTGTCGATCCACGGGATCAGGCTGCCAGCCAGCGGCACGCCGAAGTTCTCGGTCGGGAACGCTTCGCTGCGCATGGTCTCGGCAACCTTGCGGTCGATGTCGAGGATAGCGCTGGCCGGGTTGGCCAGGTCATCGGCAACGGCAGCATGGGTAGCACCCATCTGCTTGATCAGCTCGCGCATGTTCTGCGCGCCGGCACCCGAGGCCGCCTGGTAGGTCATGGCGCTCATCCACTCGACCAGGCCGGCTTCGAACAGGCCGCCAAGGCCCATCAGCATCAGGCTGACGGTGCAGTTGCCGCCGATGTAGTTCTTGGTACCCGCGTCCAGCTGCTGGTCGATGACTTTGCGGTTGACCGGGTCGAGGATGATCACCGCGTCATCCTGCATGCGCAGGGACGAGGCGGCGTCGATCCAGTAACCCTGCCAGCCGGCTTCACGCAGCTTGGGGAAGACCTCGTTGGTGTAGTCGCCGCCCTGGCAGGTCAGGATCACGTCGAGGGTCTTGAGTTCTTCAATCGAATAAGCGTCCTTGAGCGGAGCTGTATCCTTGCCCACGTTCGGGCCCTGGCCGCCAACATTGGAGGTGGTGAAGAACACCGGCTCGATGAGGTCGAAATCCTGCTCCTCCAGCATCCGCTGCATGAGCACGGAACCGACCATACCGCGCCAACCGATCAGACCTACACGTTTCATCGCAACTACACCTTTGCTAAAAGTGGGCCGCCACCAGGAATTTTGGGTGGCGGGCCAGAGAGATTACAGATTCCGCAGCGCTGCGACTACTGCGTCGCCCATTTCCTGCGTACCAACTTTGCGGCAGCCTTCCGAGAAGATGTCGCCGGTGCGCAGCCCCTGATCCAGGACCAGGCTCACGGCCTTCTCGATCGCCTCGGCGGCAGCCGACTGATTGAAGCTGTAACGCAGCATCATCGACACCGACAGGATGGTCGCCAGCGGGTTGGCGATGCCAAGGCCTGCGATGTCCGGCGCCGAGCCGTGGCACGGCTCGTACATGCCTTTGTTGTCGGCATCCAGCGACGCCGAAGGCAGCATGCCGATGGAACCGGTCAGCATGGAAGCTTCATCCGACAGAATGTCACCGAACATGTTGTCGGTCACCATCACATCGAACTGCTTGGGCGCACGCACAAGCTGCATGGCGGCGTTGTCGACGTACATGTGGCTCAGTTCCACATCCGGGTAGTCCTTGGCCACGTCCTCGACCACTTCACGCCACAGCTGGCTGGACGCCAGGACGTTGGCCTTGTCCACCGAGCACAGCTTCTTGCCACGCACGCGGGCCATGTCGAAGCCGACACGGGCAATGCGGCGCACTTCGCTTTCGCTGTACGGCAGGGTGTCGTAGGCCTGGCGCTCGCCGCCTTCCAGCTCGCGCTGGCCACGCGGGGCACCGAAGTAGATACCGCCGGTCAGCTCACGGACGATGAGGATGTCCAGGCCGGAAACGATCTCTGGCTTGAGCGACGAGGCATCGGCCAGTTGCGGGTAGAGGATGGCCGGGCGCAAGTTGGCGAACAGGCCCAGTTGCGAACGGATTTTCAGCAGGCCGCGCTCGGGGCGGATATCACGCTCGATCTTGTCCCACTTCGGCCCGCCCACGGCGCCCAGCAGCACGGCATCGGCCTTGCGCGCACGCTCCAGGGTCTCGTCGGCCAGCGGCACGCCGTGCTTGTCGATGGCAGCGCCACCGATCACGTCGTGCTCCAGGCTGAAACCGAGCTGGAACTTGTCGTTGGCCAGCTCCAGCACCTTGACCGCCTCGGCCATGATTTCCGGGCCGATACCGTCACCTGGGAGAATCAGAATCTGCTTGCTCATGCTTTCCTCTATCCATTCACGCGGTGCGGCCAAGCGGGCCCCACCGAAAAGTTCTTAACGCTCGGCCCACAACACCAGCACATCGGTGCTGAACGAACCGTCGGTCTCGATCTGGTAATACTGCCGTACTTCCTCGCCCATGGCTTGCTGCAATTGGCGAATTGCCACGCGCATTGGATCGGGGGTGCGCATGCGCTCGACCCAGCTGGAAAACTCCAGGCGCAGCGGCTGGCGGGTGTGGCTGCGTACATGCAAACCAGCCTCGCTGACCTGGCGTTGCCATTCGGCGGCGGAATAATCGCGCACGTGGCTGTTGTCGCGCAGCACTTCGACCGTTTGCAGGTAGGTGTCGAGCAGCGGGCTGCCCGGCGACATCACGTCGATGAACGCTGCCAGGCCACCCGGCTTGAGCACCCGGCGCACTTCGCGCAGGGCCAGGCCCAGGTCGCTCCAGTGGTGGGCCGAGTAGCGGCTGAAGACGAAGTCGAACGAGGCGTCGGCGAACGGCAGGCGTTCGGCGGCACCGCGTTCGGCGGTGATATTGGCCAGGCCGCGCTCGGCAGCGGCACTGGCGACCACGTCGAGCATGGCCTGCGAGAGGTCGTAGGCGACCACTTCGGCAACCAGCGGGGCGACGTGAAAGCTGACATGACCGGCGCCGCAGCCCAGGTCCAGCACGCGGGCATGGCCCTGCCCCGCCAGCGCAGCCTGCAGCAGGGCGAATTCACTGCCATGGGCGTGCACGGCGCTGCTGAGGTAGGCGCTGGCCTGTTCGCCGAACTGGCGCTGGACCACATCGGTGTGCTGGGTGCTGGTCATGTCTCGATCCTTCTGGTTTTGGGTTGTCTTTACTGGCTCTATCGCCGGCAAGCCAGCTCCCACAGAGAACCTACAGTTTTCAGACCTGTGGAGTTCCTGTGGGAGCTGGCTTGCCGGCGATGAGGCCAGCAAACCCACTAAATCATTCAGGCATCACGGAACAGCCAAGGCTGCGCGGCGCGGTGCTTGCCTTCGAAGGCCTTGATCGCATCGCTGTCCTGCAGGGTCAGGCCGATATCGTCCAGGCCGTTGAGCAGGCAGTGCTTGCGGAACGCATCGATCTCGAAGTGCAGCACCTTGCCATCCGGACGGGTCACCGCCTGCGCCTGCAGGTCGATGGTCAGCTGATAGCCCGGGATGGCTTCGACCTGCTTGAACAGCTCGTCGACTTCCTCGTCGCTGAGGATGATCGGCAGCAAACCGTTCTTGAAGCTGTTGTTGAAGAAGATGTCGGCAAAGCTCGGTGCGATCACGCTGCGGAAGCCGTACTCGTCCAGCGCCCATGGGGCGTGCTCACGGCTGGAGCCGCAACCGAAGTTTTCCCGCGCCAGCAACACGCTGGCACCCTGGTAGCGTTCGTGGTTGAGCACGAACTCCTTGTTCAGCGGGCGCTTGCTGTTGTCCTGGTAAGGCTGGCCCACGTCCAGGTAACGCCACTCGTCGAACAGGTTGGGGCCGAAGCCGGTGCGCTTGATCGACTTCAAGAACTGCTTGGGGATGATCTGGTCGGTGTCGACGTTGGCACGGTCCAACGGCGCGACGAGGCCAGTGTGCTGGGTAAAGGCTTTCATGCTGCGCTCCCTTGGATCAACTCGCGGACATCGATGAAGTGGCCGGTCACCGCGGCGGCGGCGGCCATGGCCGGGCTGACCAGGTGGGTACGGCCACCGGCACCCTGACGGCCTTCGAAGTTGCGGTTGGAGGTGGACGCGCAGTGCTCGCCGCTCTCCAGGCGGTCTGGGTTCATCGCCAGGCACATCGAGCAGCCTGGTTCACGCCATTCGAAACCGGCTTCGAGGAAGATCTTGTCCAGGCCTTCACGCTCGGCCTGGGCCTTGACCAGGCCCGAGCCCGGTACCACCAGCGCCTGTTTGACGTTGGCAGCGACCTTGCGGCCCTTGGCGATTTCGGCGGCGGCGCGCAGGTCTTCGATGCGCGAGTTGGTGCACGAACCGATGAATACGCGGTCGAGCTTGATATCGGTGATCGCCTGGTTGGCGGCGAGGCCCATGTACTTGAGGGCACGCTCGATCGAACCACGCTTGATCAGGTCAGGCTCGGCAGCCGGGTCCGGCACGCGCTGGTCGACGGCGAGGACCATCTCCGGCGAAGTGCCCCAGCTGACCTGCGGCTTGATTTGCGCAGCGTCGAGCTCGACCACGGTGTCGAACACCGCGTCAGCATCGGAAACAAGGCCTTTCCAGGCTTCGACCGCCTGCTTCCACTGCTCGCCCTTCGGCGCGTACGGGCGGCCTTCGACATAGGCAACGGTGGTGTCGTCCACCGCCACCAGGCCTACGCGGGCACCGGCTTCGATGGACATGTTGCAGATGGTCATGCGGCCTTCCATCGACAATTCGCGGATGGCGCTGCCAGCAAATTCCATGGCGTGGCCGTTACCACCGGCGGTACCGATCTTGCCGATCACGGCCAGGACGATGTCCTTGGCGGTAACGCCGGCAGGCAGCTGGCCTTCCACGCGCACCAGCATGTTCTTCATCTTTTTGGCGACCAGGCACTGGGTAGCGAGCACGTGCTCTACTTCGGAGGTGCCGATGCCGTGGGCCAAGGCACCGAAGGCGCCGTGGGTGGAGGTGTGCGAGTCACCGCAGACCACGGTCATGCCAGGCAAGGTGGCACCCTGCTCCGGGCTGATGACATGGACGATGCCTTGACGCTCGTCATTCATCTTGAATTCGACGATGCCGTATTCGTCACAGTTCTCGTCGAGGGTCTGCACCTGCAGGCGCGACACCTGGTCGACGATGGCCTCGATACCGCCCTTGCGCTCTGGCGTGGTCGGCACGTTGTGGTCCGGTGTGGCGATGTTGGCATCGATTCGCCAGGGTTTGCGGTTGGCCAGGCGCAGGCCTTCGAAGGCCTGGGGCGACGTCACTTCGTGGATGATGTGACGGTCGATGTAGATCAAGGACGAGCCGTCATCACGGCGCTTGACCTCATGGGCTTCCCAGAGTTTGTCGTAGAGCGTTTTGCCAGCCATCAGACTGTTCCTCATCAGCGTCTTTCTATGCCAAAGACCCCTTGGCTTGTGCGGTCGATGCTAGGGGGTTAAATTGAATAACTCAAATTCATAATTTTTATGCTTTGGATAACCAACAGGAATACAGCCCCATGGATCTGGCGAACCTTAGTGCCTTCATCGCGATTGCCGAAACCGGTAGCTTTTCCGGGGCCGCCGACCGCCTGTTCCTGACCCAACCGGCGGTCAGCAAGCGCATCGCCGGGCTGGAACAGCAACTGGATGTGCGCCTGTTCGACCGGCTGGGCCGCGAGGTGACGCTGACCGAGGCTGGCCGCGCCTTGCTGCCGCGCGCCTACCAGATCCTCAACGTTCTCGATGATACCCGGCGCGCACTGACCAATTTGTCCGGGGAGGTGAGTGGTCGCCTGACTCTGGCCACCAGCCACCATATAGGCTTGCACCGCCTTCCCCCGCTGCTGCGGGCCTTCACTCGGGAATACCCGGCAGTAGCGCTGGATATTCAGTTCATGGATTCGGAAGCGGCCTACGACGAAATCCTCCATGGCCGCGCCGAGATTGCCGTGATCACCCTGGCGCCCGAGCCGCACCATCTGGTCAGGGCCGTGCCGGTGTGGGAGGACGCCCTGGACTTCGTCGCCGCCCCCGAGCACCCGCTGGCCAACAACCATACGGTCAGCCTGGCCGACGTAGCCCGCCATCCGGCCGTGTTCCCCGGCGGCAACACCTTTACCCACCATATTGTCCAGCGCCTGTTCGAAAGCCAGGGCCTGACACCGAACATCGCCATGAGCACCAACTATCTGGAAACCATCAAGATGATGGTGTCGATCGGCCTGGCCTGGAGCGTGCTGCCGCGCACCATGCTCGACGAACAGGTTGCACCCATCGCCTTGCCGGGCATACAGCTGTCACGCCAGCTAGGCTACATTTTGCACACGGAGCGTACGCTATCGAACGCGGCCAGGGCATTCATGGCCCTGCTCGACAGCCACGCAGGGCCCGCCTGACCGGTCGTCAGCCCGGTATTGCCACCTCCAAGGACGCGTCACACGCCAAAGGTCTGGTACCGATGCCCAAATCAGCGAATCGCTTTTTGCGCCTGCCGCGCATACCTGCGGCCGACCCTCAGGAGTCCGAGCAGGCCTGGCAGAACGCCCCACAATTGCTGGCCGCGCTCAACGGTGCGCGGCTGGGGGCCTGGCTATGGGATATCGAAAGCGGCCGGGTCAGCTGGTCACGGGGCACCCAGGCCCTGTTCGGCTTCGACCCGCAGCGCCCGCTCCCCGCCGATGTCGACTACCTCGACCTGCTGCCCGAGGAAGACCGCGCGCGCACACGCCAGGTATTCCAGGCGGTGTTCAACGGCGAACCGGTGGAACAGGCCATGCGCCACCGTATCCGCTGGCCGGACGGCAGCCTGCACTGGCTGGAGATCAACGGCAGCCTGACCCACGACCCGCACGGCCGGCCACAGATGATTGGGGTGATCCGCGAAATCACCCGCCAGCGCGAGCGGGAAACAGCGCTGATCAATTCGGAGAAACGCTTCGCCACCCTGTTCCACCTCAGCCCCAATGCCATTTTGCTCACCCGCCGCCACGACGGCATGATCTTCGAGGTCAACCAGCACTTCGAAGACATGTTCGGCTGGCCCGGCAGCCAGGTGATCGGCAAGACCAGCCTGGAACTGGGCCTGTGGGTCAACCCCGAACAGCGCCATATGGTGCTGGAATCGACCCGGGCCAACAGCGGCCCGTTGATCCTCGAAGTACAATTTCGCGCCATCAGCGGCAAGGTGCATGACGGCATTCTCTGCACCCAGGGCATCGAACTGGAGGGCGTGACCTTCCTGATCAGCACTTTCGTCGACACCACCGAACGCAAGCGCGCCGAGCAGGCCCTGAAGGACAGCCAGGAGCGCCTGGACCTGGCCCTGGACTCGGCACAGCTGGGCACCTGGGACTGGCATATCCCCAGTGGCATGCTCTACGGCTCGGCCCGCGCCGCGCAACTGCACGGCCTGCCGCCCATCCCCTTTCACGAATCGTTCGACGCGTTTTTCGAAGGAGTACCGGAGCAGGAGCGCAACTCGATGCGCCAGGCCTACCGCAGCCTGCGCGAAGGGCCTGCCGGCAATTACCAGATCACCTACCGGGTGCAACTGGAGAACGGCATCTCGCGCTACATCGAAAGCCGCGCCCGACTGTACCGCGACGAACAGGGCAACCCGCTGCGCATGGCCGGTACCTTGCTCGACATCACCGACCAGGTGGAACGCGAACAGCGCCTGAGTGCCTCGGAAGAGAAGTTCGCCAGCCTGTTCCAGGTCAGCCCCGACCCGATCTGCGTCACCCGCCAGGACACTGGCCAGTTCATCGAGATCAACCCGGCGTTCACCCAGACCTTCGGCTGGAACACCGACCAGGTGATCGGACGCACCGCCGAGGAAATCGGCCTGTGGGCGGAGTCGATAGAACGCGCGCAACGCATCGAGCGAGTGATCCGCGAACAGGCCCTGAGCAACGTCGCCGTGGTGGTCAACCACCGCAATGGCGCACCGCTGACCTGCGTGATTTCCAGCCGCCTCATCACCGTCGACGACCAGCCCTGCAGCGTCACCACCCTGCGCGACATCACCCAGCAGCAGCGCGCCGAGGCGGCACTCAAATCCAGCGAAGAAAAGTTTGCCAAGGCCTTCCACTCCAGCCCCGACGCCATCACCATCACCGAACGCCACAGCGGTCGCTACCTGGAAATCAACGACGGCTTCTGCCGCCTGACCGGCTACAGCGCTGCCGAAGTGGTCGGCCACACGGTGTATGAGATCGGCATCTGGGCCGACGACAAGCAGCGCAGCGCCCTGCTGGCCGAGTTGCGCGAGCGTGGCCGGGTGCACCATCGCGAGATGCTCGGGCGCAACAAGCGTGGCGATATTCTTACCGTGGAGGTGTCGGTGGAGCCGATCACCCTCAACGAGGTGGACTGCCTGCTGCTGACCGCCCGCGATGTCAGCCAGCTGAAGAACGCCCAGGCACAGATTCGCCACCTGGCCTACCACGACCCGCTGACCAACCTGCCCAACCGCGCCCTGCTGATGGACCGCCTGAGCCAGCAGATCGCCCTGCTCAGGCGCCACAACCTGCGCGGCGCCCTGCTGTTCCTTGACCTCGACCACTTCAAGCACATCAACGACTCGCTGGGCCATCCGGTGGGCGACACTGTGCTGAAGATCATCACCGCGCGGTTGGAAGCCAGTGTGCGCCTGGAAGACACCGTGGCGCGCCTGGGTGGCGACGAGTTCGTGGTATTGCTCAGCGGCCTGGAAGGCAGCCGAGAGCTGGTCGAAGAGAAAGTCCGCGGGCTGGCCGACACCCTGCGCGAACTGCTGGCCGAGCCGATGTCGCTGGACGGCCAGCGCCTGCAGGTGACACCCAGCATCGGCGTGGCGCTGATCCCCGACCACGGCGCCACCCCGGCCGACCTGCTCAAGCGTGCCGATATCGCCCTGTACCGGGCCAAGGACTCCGGGCGCAACACCACCCAGCTGTTCCATACCACCATGCAGAAGGCTGCCAGCGAGCGCCTGCGCATGGAAAACGACCTGCGCCTGGCCCTTGCCCGCGGCGAGCTGGCGCTGCACTTCCAGCCACAGGTGGATGCCCGCGACAACCGCATCGTCGGCGCCGAGGTTCTGCTGCGCTGGCATCACCCGCAACTGGGTCAGCAGCCACCCGCGCAATTCATTCAGGTACTGGAAGAAAGCGGCCTGATCCTTGAAGTTGGCAGCTGGATCCTCGACGAAGCTTGCGATGCCTGCGCGCGCATGCTCGGCGACGGGCTGATCGACGCCGATGATTTCAGCCTGTGCGTGAACATCAGCCCACGGCAGTTCCGCCAGAACGATTTTGTCGGGCGGGTGCTGCGCAGCCTGGACGATTACCGCCTGCCACGGCAGATGCTGACACTGGAGATTACCGAAGGCATCGTCATCCAGAACCTGGAAGATACCATCAGCAAGATGCGCGAACTGAAGCGCTACGGGGTGAGCTTTGCCATGGATGACTTCGGCACCGGGTATTCCTCGCTGACCTACCTGAAGCGTCTGCCGGTGGATGCGCTGAAGATCGACCAGACCTTCGTGCGCGATGCGCCGATTGACCCCAACGACGCCGAAATCGTCCGCGCCATTGTCGCCATGGCCCGCAGTCTGGACCTGGCGGTGATTGCCGAAGGGGTGGAGCTGACCGAACAGCTGGAGTTTCTGGAGCGGCTGGGGTGCCACCTTTACCAGGGATACCTGCACAGCCGGCCGCTGCCGTTGCCAGAGTTTCGCCAGATGTTGCTGGAGGCGCCGGCGGATTACTGAAACCGATGCAACCGCTCCCACAAGGAAGCCGAACCGGCGATAACAACAAAAAAGGGCACCCCTGGGGGTGCCCTTTTCCACATCTACTACGCGATCAGTTCAGCGCTGGCTTGTCGCCGTTGATCGGAATGCGCTTGGCCTTGGCTTCTTCAGGCACGATGCGCAGAAGGTCGATGCTGAGCAAGCCATTGGCCAGGCCGGCGGCCTTGACTTCGATATGGTCGGCCAGGCGGAACGACAGCTTGAAGGCGCGCTGCGCGATACCCTGATGCAGGTAGGTCACTTCAGCAGGGCCATTGTCGCGCTTGCCACCGGTCACGGTCAGGACACCTTTTTCAACCTGCAGGTCGAGGTCCTCTTCCTGGAAACCAGCTGCAGCAACCACGATGCGGTAGTGGTCATCGCCATGCTTTTCCACGTTGTAGGGCGGGTAGCTGCTACCAGCCTCGTTACGTGCCGCGGATTCGAACAGGTCGTTGAAACGGTCGAAACCAACGGAATGGCGGAACAGTGGAGCGAGAGAGAAAGCGGTAGTCATGGTCATGAACTCCTGAGATTCAGCAAGTAAGTCATTACGCGACCCGACTTCGGCATCGCGTACTCAAGAGATATGGCCGAGGGAAATGCTTTCAAGGGGCGAGCAAAAAAAATCCGATTTTTGTACTGGATTCAATGGCCCTTTCGCGGGTGAACCCGCTCCCACAGGATCACCACAGGCCTTGAGACCTGCTCGGTACCTGTGGGAGCGGGTTCACCCGCGAAGTGGCCGGATCAGGCAACACAAGCCTCAAGCGCCTGCCTCTCAACCCCGAGCAACCTGCTGATCCGCGCACAGTCATCCTCCCGCCGCAACTCGGCAAACAGCACAACCGCTTCGGGATAACTGCGGGTCAGCATCGCCAGCCACTGCTTCATCCGCCCAGGCGCATAGCGCGGCGACAACTTGGCCTGGGCCTGGCGCCAGAACTCGCGCAGCAACGGAAGCAGGTCGTCCCAGCTCATCGGCTGGTAGTCCCGCCCGTCTCGCGCCGCGGCAATCTGCAGCCCCAGGTCGGGGCGCGAGACCAGCCCGCGGCCCAGCATGATATCTTCGGCGCCACTGACCTCACGGCAGCGCCGCCAGTCGTCCACGGTCCAGATTTCGCCATTGGCGAACACCGGCACCTTGACCACATCCTGCACCCGCGCCACCCACTCCCAGTGGGCCGGTGGCTTGTAGCCCTCGACCTTGGTCCGCGCATGCACCACCAGGTGCGCCGAGCCGCCTTCGGCCAGCGCCGTGGCGCACTCCAGCGCGCCGTCGGGGCTGTCGAAACCCAGACGCATCTTCGAGGTGACCGGGATATCCGCCGGCACGGCACGGCGCACCTCACGCACAATGGCGTGCAGCAGCTCCGGCTCCTTGAGCAGCACCGCTCCACCACGCGACTTGTTCACGGTCTTGGCCGGGCAACCGAAGTTCAGGTCGATCACCGGCGCGCCCAACTCGCAGGCCAGCGCGGCGTTTTCCGCCAGGCACACAGGGTCCGAACCCAACAGCTGCACACGCATGGGCACCCCTGCGGCAGTCCGCGCGCCATTGCGCAACTCGGGTGCCAGCTTGTCGAACGAGGAAGGCGGCAGCAGGCGATCGCACACGCGAATGAACTCGGTGACGCACCAGTCGATACCGCCCACGCGGGTCAGCACGTCGCGCAGGATGTTGTCGACCAGCCCCTCCATGGGGGCCAGGGCAATTTGCATGTCGGGGTCTCGGCGGAAAAAGCCGGCAGTCTAACAAAAATTGCCGGTGTTTCAGGCGCCGATCAGCGCCGGGCCGTAACCGTCGAGGAACTCGGCCGGCATACGCCTGGGCTTGCCGCTGGACAATTCGATACAGGCAAAGGTGGTCTGGGCGCGCAGCAAGGTCACACCGTCGCGTGGGCGCTTGAGCTGAAAGCGCCGGGTCATGCGCAGGCGCTGGTCCCAGTCGATGATCCAGGTGGCCAGTTGCAGCTCATCATCCTCATAGGCAGCGGCCAGGTAGTCGATTTCGTGACGCACCACGGCCATCGCCCGGTCCAGCCGGCGATATTCGGCCAGGTCCAGGCCCAGGCGCTGGGAGTGGCGCCAGGCGCAGCGCTCCAGCCAGGTGACGTAGACCGCGTTGTTGGCGTGGCCAAGGCCGTCGATATCCTCGCTGCCGACGCGCAGGTCGATGACGAAGGGTGTTGCCAGGTCCCAACTCATGTTCGCTTCCTTGGAGCAAAAGTGGATTTAGCAGGGACCGCCGGGGGAAAGTCCAGCCCTTCTGCACTTGCCTGCGGGGCTACGCGGTACCTGTAGGAGCGGCCTTGTGTCGCGATGGGGCGCGCAGCGGCCCCAAAATCTCAGTCCCGACACAGATTGCCGGGGCTGCTGCGCAGCCCATCGCGACACAAGGCCGCTCCTACAGGGACCGCGCCAGCCCGGGCCAGCAGCTCCAGCACCGCTTCACTCAGGCGCGAATCGGACAGCACCCGCTGGTGGCCACCCGCCTCCAGCAGCATCAGGCGGCTATCGAACCACGCCTTGTGAATAACCTGAGCCTCATCGACGGGCACCAAGGCATCATCGGCGGCATGCACCACCAACCCAGGCAACTCCAGCTGGTAACCAGTCACATCCAGCCGCGCAATCTGCATGCCCACATCCCGCTCAACCTGGCGAATGAACGCCGCCCGCGCCCGCGCTGGCAGCCCCAGGCGATGGGCAAAGCCACGCAGTACGCCCAACAGCCGCGCCGGAGCGGCAATGCTGACCGCTGCCTCTGTGCGTAGCCCCATCTGCAGGGCCAGCAATACACTGGCGCCTCCCATGGAATGGCCAATAACCGCGCGCAGCGGCGGCAGTTCGGCGGCAGCCTCCAGCAGCGCACGGGCAAACAGCACCACATTTGCCTGCTCGCCAGGCGAACGCCCATGCCCCGGCCCCTCCAGCGACACCACCGTGTGCCCGGCCTGGACCAAGGTTTCGATCAACGCGGCAAACTGGGTCGGGCGCCCTTCCCACCCGTGCATCAGCAGCACGGTCGGCCCCTTGCCCCAGCGCAGGGCCGACAAACCGAAGCGCAGGGTGATGCGCTCGGCGCTGGCCAGCACGGGCAACTCCCAATCCCGTGGCGGCAGGTTGCGCGGGGTCATGAAGGCACGGCGCATCTTGCCCGCGACATGCTCAGGGGCCAGGCGGCCCAAGGTGCCATTGACACCACGAATCCAGCTCAGGGTAGTCATCGCCATGCTCCAGGATCAAAGCACCGCCGATTTGGCGGCGCGCAGAATACGATCAGACAGCTCGCTGGTGCCCAGGGCACGGGCCAGCGCCAGGCCGCCAATCATCAGGGCCAGGTCGGCCAAGGCCTTGTCGGCATCCTCGGGACGGTCGACCATGGCGGCAGCCATCAACTCGATGTGCTCGGCCAGCACCTCGCGGAAGGCCTCCGGCAGGCGCTGCATCTCGCCCAGCGAGTTGGGCAGCGGGCAGGCGTGCACTTCGGCATCACGGTGCTTGCGCGACAGGTAGAAAGCGCTGGCCAGCGCCCGCCGCCCGGCGCCATCGAGGCTGGGGTCGATCTGCGCGAGCAAGGCGCGGCGCTCACACAGCAACTGGCGGAACGCTTCGAGCATCAACTCGTCCTTGCTGTCGAAGTGCGCGTAGAAACCACCGACGGTCAGGCCTGCCGCACCCATGACCTGGCTGACGCTGGGCTCGGCCGGGCCGTGCTGGATCAGCGCACTTCGCGCCGCCTCGAGGATGCGTTCGCGGGTTCTGCTCTTCTTGTCGCTCATCGTGCCACTCGCCAATCAAAATATGATGATAGAAATATTATTCGCATAATATTTTTTGGCAAGCAGAATCTGCAGCCGCCTGTCGGTCGCGAAATTTTTGAGCAGGGGAGAAAAACAAAAGGCCCATTCAATAATCGAATGAGCCTTAAAAGTCCCGCAAAACGCGGGTAAACGTGGCGTCCCCTAGGGGACTCGAACCCCTGTTACCGCCGTGAAAGGGCGGTGTCCTAGGCCACTAGACGAAGGGGACGTAACCTTCGTGCCGATCCGCTTGCGCGAACCGCGGCAGAAATGGTGGAGCTAAGCGGGATCGAACCGCTGACCTCCTGCATGCCATGCAGGCGCTCTCCCAGCTGAGCTATAGCCCCGAAACAAAAGGCTCATCAGTAATCGACGAGCCTTTAAAGCCCTGCAAAACGCAGGAAAAGTGGCGTCCCCTAGGGGACTCGAACCCCTGTTACCGCCGTGAAAGGGCGGTGTCCTAGGCCACTAGACGAAGGGGACGTAACCTTCGTGCCGACCCGCTTGCGCGGACCGCGGCAAATTGGTGGAGCTAAGCGGGATCGAACCGCTGACCTCCTGCATGCCATGCAGGCGCTCTCCCAGCTGAGCTATAGCCCCGGATTTCTAGCCTCTCGGCCCAGCGACATCCTGAAACATCGCTTGTGCAAAACTGGCGTCCCCTAGGGGACTCGAACCCCTGTTACCGCCGTGAAAGGGCGGTGTCCTAGGCCACTAGACGAAGGGGACGAACCTTCTTACCTTCAAGACCCGGTTGCTGGACCCGGTCTTGCCTGACAACCTTGGCTGCCAAGCGGAATTTGGTGGAGCTAAGCGGGATCGAACCGCTGACCTCCTGCATGCCATGCAGGCGCTCTCCCAGCTGAGCTATAGCCCCACAATGTCGCTTTGATCCGAAGCGCTGGCTGGGTGCCTGGCGTTTCGTTTTCGTTCATCGCTGTGGACGGGGCGCATATTAAGATCGGATTGCAGGGCTGTCAAACGAATTTTTCAAAATATTCAAAAAAATTTTCACAGATAACAATCACTTACCGCCCTGCCCTTGCCAAAACTCAACAGTGAGCCCTGTGGGAGCGGGTTTACCCGCGAATGCGCCGGAAAATGCACCATCGTATTCGCGGGTGAACCCGCTCCCACAAGTTCGGCTTATGGCCTCGGGACTACTGTCAGGCGATAGAGGCCAGCAGCTTTTCCCACTCTTTGTTTTCTTTCTTCGACACACCACCCAGCAGGTCCAGGGCCTGGCGCAGGCGATATCGGGTCAGGTCCGGGCCAAGGATTTCCATGGCATCCAGTACCGAAACCGAGCTGGCCTGGCCGGTAATGGCAGCAAACATCAGCGGCATGGCGTCACGCAGCTTCAGCTCCAACGCCTCGACCACCGCCTGGATGCAACCGGTGATGCGCTCTTTTTCCCATTGACGCAGGCTTTCGAGCTTCCACAGGATCAGCTGGATCACCTGGCGTACCTGGTCAGCCGACAGCTTTTTGCTTTCGAACAGCTTGGCGTCGAGCTTCAGCGCGCCTTCGAAGAAGAACCCGCCCAGCGGGGCTACCTGGCTGAAGGTTTCCACCCGGCCCTGCACGTGCGGGGCGATCTTCATCATGTAATCGCTGTTGAACGCCCACTTCTGCAGGCGTGCGGCGAACTCCTCGACCGGCAGTTCGCGCAACCACTGGCCGTTCAGCCAGGACAGCTTCTCGATGTCGAAGATCGGGCCGCCCAGCGAGATACGCGACAGGTCGAAGTGCTCGACCATCTCGGCCAGCGAGAACTTCTCGCGTTCATCCGGCATCGACCAGCCCATGCGGCCCAGGTAGTTGAGCATCGCCTCGGGCATGAAGCCCATGCGCTCGTAGAAAGTCACCGAGGTCGGGTTCTTGCGCTTTGACAGCTTGGACTTGTCCGGGTTACGCAGCAGCGGCATGTAGCATAGCTTGGGCTGTTCCCAGCCGAAGTATTCGTACAGCTTGATCAGCTTGGGTGCCGATGGCAGCCACTCTTCGCCGCGCAGCACGTGGGTGATACCCATCAGATGGTCGTCGACCACGTTGGCCAGGAAGTACGTCGGCAGGCCGTCGTTCTTCATCAGCACCTGCATGTCCATGCGGTCCCACGGGATCTCGACATCGCCACGCAGCATGTCCGGGACCACGCACACGCCTTCGCTCGGCACTTTCATGCGGATCACGTGCGGCTCGCCAGCGTCCAGGCGGCGCTGCACTTCCTCGGCGCTCAGCAGCAGCGCGCGGCCGTCGTAGCGCGGGGTTTCGCCACGGGCTTGCTGCTCGGCGCGCATCTGCTCCAGCTCTTCGGCGGTGCAGAAGCAGTAGAAGGCATGGCCAGCGTCAACCAGCTCCTTGGCGTACTTGGCGTAGATCTCGCCACGCTCGCTCTGCCGGTACGGGCCGTGCGGGCCGCCGACGTCCGGGCCTTCGTTCCATTCGATGCCGAGCCAGCGCAGGGCATCGAAGATCTGCTGTTCCGACTCGCGCGTGGAGCGCAGCTGGTCGGTGTCTTCGATGCGCAGGATGAACTCACCGCCGTGCTGCTTGGCAAAGCAGTAGTTGAAAAGGGCGATGTAGGCGGTGCCGACATGGGGGTCGCCGGTAGGCGATGGCGCGATACGCGTGCGTACGGTGGTCATGGAGAGTCTCGAACGAAAGATGAAACAAAGGCGGGATGTTAGCAGGAGGCGGGCTCCGGGCTCCAGCAATGGCGCGAACGTCACTTGTCGACCGGCCATGCGCCGCTGTTAAATTTATTTACATTTCTGGAACGATAGTCCTCATGCCTGCCCAACTCAAACGCCGCCTGCTGGTCTTCTTCACCTTGGTGGCCGTCATCGCCCTCGCTTTCGTGGGGCACTGGTACTTCAAGGGTCGCTTCTACGAAAGCACCGACAACGCCTACGTACAGGGCGAGATCACGCGCATTTCCAGCCAGTTGGGCGCACGCATCGACGAGGTGCGGGTCGAGGACAACCAGCATGTCAGCAAAGGCGACCTGCTGGTGCGCCTGGAGTCCGCCGACTTCGAACTGGCCGTGCAACGCGCGCGCGCCGCCTTGGCCACCCGCGAAGCCGAGCAGGTGCAGGCGCAAAGCCGCCTGACCCAGCAAGCCAGCCTGATCGCCGCCGGCCAGGCCCAGGTGGCGGCCAACCAGGCCACCTTCGACCGCTCACGCCTGGACCTGAGCCGTGCCGAGAAGTTGCGCAAGCCAGGTTTTGTATCGGAAGAGCGGGTCACCACCCTGTCCGCGGACAGCCATGTCGCCGGCTCGCAGGTCGACAAGGCCCGTGCCGACCTGCAAAGCCAGCGCCAGCAGGTCAATGCGCTGACCGCCGAGCTCAAGCGGCTCGACGCGCAGATCGCCAACGCCCGCGCCGATCTGGCCCAGGCTGAACTGAACCTGACCCGCTGCGAAATCCGCGCCCCCATCAGCGGCAGCATCGGCCAGCGCAACGCGCGCAGTGGCCAGGTGGTACAGGCCGGTGCCTACCTGCTGTCGATAGTGCCGGACGAAGACATCTGGGTGCAGGCCAATTTCAAGGAAACCCAGATCGGCCACATGCAGCCCGGCCAGCGTGCCGAACTGCTGTTCGACAGCTACCCCGACACACCGATCGAAGGCCGGGTCGACAGCCTGTTCGCCGCCTCCGGCGCGCAGTTCAGCCTACTGCCGCCCGACAACGCCACCGGCAACTTCACCAAGGTGGTGCAGCGTATCCCGGTCAAGCTGACTTTCCGCGCCGACAACCCACTGCACGGGCGCATCCGCCCTGGCATGTCGGTGACCGCCACCGTCGACCTGCGCAGCGAAGACGAAGGCCGCGATGGCCGGTGACCAGCTGCTCAGGCCCACCACCGAGCCGACCCGGCGGGACTGGATCGCGGTAATGAGCGTGATGCTCGGCGCCTTCATGGCGGTGCTGGACATCCAGATCACCAACTCGTCGCTCAAGGACATCCAGGGCGCGCTGTCAGCGACGCTGGAGGAAGGCTCGTGGATTTCCACCTCTTACCTGGTCGCGGAAATCATCATGATCCCGCTCACCGCCTGGCTGGTGCAGCTACTGTCGGCGCGGCGCCTGGCGGTATGGGTATCCGGCGGCTTCCTGCTGTCGTCGCTGTTGTGCTCGATGGCCTGGAACCTCGAGAGCATGATCCTGTTCCGCGCCCTGCAGGGTTTTACCGGCGGTGCGCTGATCCCGCTGGCCTTCACCCTGACCCTGATCAAGCTGCCCGAACACCACCGCGCCAAGGGCATGGCCATGTTCGCCATGACCGCCACCTTCGCCCCCTCCATCGGCCCTACCCTGGGCGGCTGGCTGACTGAGAACTGGGGCTGGGAATACATTTTCTACATCAATATCCCGCCGGGCCTGGTGATGATCGCCGGCCTGCTGTATGGGCTGGAGAAGAAAGATGCGCACTGGGACCTGCTGAAAAGTACCGATTACGCCGGCATCGCCACCCTGGGCCTGGGGCTTGGCTGCTTGCAGGTGTTCCTGGAGGAAGGCCACCGCAAGGACTGGCTGGAATCGCAGCTGATCGTCGGCCTGGGCAGCATCGCCCTGGTCTGCCTGATTACCTTCGTGATCCTGCAGTTTTCCAGGCCACACCCGCTGATCAACCTGCGCATTCTCGGCAATCGCAACTTTGGCCTGTCGAGCATCGCCAGCCTGGGGATGGGAGTGGGCTTGTACGGGTCGATCTACCTGCTGCCGCTATACCTCGCTCAGGTACAGGGCTACAACGCCTTGCAGATCGGCGAGGTGATCATGTGGATGGGTATCCCGCAGCTGTTCCTGATCCCTTTGGTGCCGCAACTGATGAAAGTGGTGTCGCCCAAGGTGTTGTGTGCCCTGGGGTTCTGCCTGTTCGGCGCCGCCAGTTTCGGCTCGGGGGTGCTCAACCCGGACTTTGCAGGGCCGCAGTTCAACCATATTCAGATCATCCGTGCCATCGGCCAGCCAATGATCATGGTGACCATCTCGCTGATTGCCACGGCGTATATACAACCGCAGGATGCGGGTTCGGCGTCGAGCCTGTTCAATATCCTGCGTAACCTGGGCGGTGCGATCGGCATTGCGCTGCTGGCCACCCTGCTGGATGCACGGACAAAAGTGTATTTCGACTACCTGAGGGAGGCGGTGGTGCCGAGCAACCCGCAGGTGGCGGAGCGGTTGGCGCAGCTGGCGGAGCGGCTGGGCAATGACAATGCGGCACTGGGCAAGTTGAGCGAGATCACTCATCAGCAGGCGTTGATCATGGCCTACAACGATGCATTCCACTTTGTGGGGATCGGGTTGGCGGTGAGCATGGTGGCGGTGTTGTTGACCCGCAAGTTGCCGGAGGGGCTGAAGGCGGGAGAAGCACATTGAGGCTACTTCAGACTGTATGCGGTCCCTGTGGGAGCGGGCGCGCCCGCGAACACCGGCGCAGCCGGTGCCAGCCACCGCGTTGAATTCTTCGCGGGCACGCCCGCTCCCACAAGGCCCGCGTCAGGCTTCAGCTGGTAATCAACCGCTCGCGCAGCTGGGCAATCTCGTCGCGCAATTGCGCCGCGGCCTCGAACTCCAGGTCGCGGGCGAACTGCATCATCTTCTCTTCCAGTTGCTTGATGCGCTTGGTGATCTCGCCCGGCGTGCGCAGCTCGGCCTCGTAACGGGCGCTCTCCTCCGCTGCCTTGGCCATGCCCTTGCGCTTCTTGCTGCGCGCGCCGGGCACGGTGGCGCCTTCCATGATATCGGTGATGTCCTTGACCACACCCTTGGGTACGATGCCATTGGCCAGGTTGAAGGCGATCTGCTTCTCGCGACGACGCTCGGTCTCGTCGATGGCGCGCTGCATGGAACCGGTGATGTTGTCGGCATACAGGATGGCCCGGCCATTGAGGTTACGCGCAGCACGGCCGATGGTCTGGATCAGTGAGCGCTCGGAGCGCAGGAAACCTTCCTTGTCGGCATCGAGGATCGCCACCAGCGACACCTCGGGCATGTCCAGGCCCTCACGCAGCAGGTTGATGCCCACCAGCACATCGAAGGTACCCAGACGCAGGTCGCGGATGATCTCCACCCGCTCGACGGTATCGATGTCCGAGTGCAGGTAACGCACCCGCACGTCGTGGTCGGCCAGGTAGTCGGTGAGGTCTTCGGCCATGCGCTTGGTCAGCGTGGTGGCCAGCACCCGCTCGCCCTGTGCCACGCGCTTGCGGATTTCCGACAGCAGGTCATCCACCTGGGTAAGCGCCGGGCGTACTTCCACCTGTGGGTCGACCAGGCCGGTGGGGCGCACCACCTGCTCCACCACCCGCCCGGCGTGCTCGCTCTCGTAGGGGCCGGGGGTGGCAGACACGAAGATGGTCTGCGGGCTGACATCTTCCCACTCGTCAAAACGCATCGGCCGGTTGTCCAGCGCCGACGGCAGGCG
This sequence comes from Pseudomonas sp. B10(2017), assembly GCF_002113295.1. NCBI lineage: Bacteria > Pseudomonadati > Pseudomonadota > Gammaproteobacteria > Pseudomonadales > Pseudomonadaceae > Pseudomonas > Pseudomonas sp. B10(2017). Next base: position 19,201 of record NZ_NEJU01000014.1, on the reverse strand, counting down.
GAAGCCATACTCGACCAGGGTTTCCTTGCGCGAGCGGTCGCCCTTGTACATGGCGCCGACCTGCGGAACGCTGACGTGGGATTCGTCGATCACCAACAGCGCATCGGGCGGCAGGTAGTCGTACAGGGTGGGCGGCGGCGCCCCGGCCGGGCGACCGGACAGGTAGCGCGAGTAGTTCTCGATGCCGTTGCAGTAGCCCAGCTCCAGGATCATCTCCAGATCGAAGCGGGTGCGTTGCTCCAGGCGCTGGGCCTCGACCAGCTTGTTGGCCTTTTGCAGGTACTCCAGGCGGTCCTTGAGTTCTTCCTTGATGCCCTCCACCGCCTCCAGCAGGGTTTCCCGCGGGGTGACGTAGTGGCTCTTTGGGTAGAAGGTGAAACGCGGCAGCTTGCGGAATACCTCGCCGGTCAGCGGGTCGAAGGCGGCGATGTTCTCCACCTCGTCATCGAACAGTTCGATGCGGATGGCCTCGAGGTCCGATTCGGCCGGGAAGATGTCGATCACATCGCCGCGCACGCGGAAGGTGGCGCGAGCGAAGTCCATCTCGTTGCGGGTGTACTGCAAGTCAGCCAGGCGGCGCAGCAGCGCGCGCTGGTCGAGCTTGTCGCCGCGGTCCACGTGCAGGACCATTTTCAGGTAGGTCTCGGGGCTGCCCAGGCCGTAGATGCACGACACGGTGGTGACGATGATCGCGTCACGCCGCTCCAGCAATGCCTTGGTCGCCGACAGGCGCATCTGCTCGATGTGGTCGTTGATCGAAGCGTCCTTCTCGATGAAGGTGTCGGACGACGGTACGTAGGCTTCAGGCTGGTAGTAGTCGTAGTAGGAAACGAAATACTCCACCGCATTGTTGGGGAAAAACGCCTTGAATTCGCCATACAGCTGCGCAGCCAGGGTCTTGTTCGGCGCCAGCACCAGGGTAGGCCGCTGCACCTGCTGAATGACGTTGGCGATGCTGAAGGTCTTGCCCGAGCCGGTCACCCCGAGCAGCGTCTGGTGCGACAGCCCCGCCTCGATGCCTTCGACCATCTGGCGGATGGCCTCGGGCTGGTCGCCGGCCGGCTGGAAACGGGTGACGAGCTGGAACTCGGACATGACGGACCTCGCGGTGTTGCAGCAACTGTAAATTTAGCCAGTAGTCTATACCCAAATGCGCCCGCCGGGGGGCGCTTTCAAGGCACAGCGGTGAGCGCTTGTTACGGTGGACCCGGCAATTAGACCAATGGTCGAAAAATATTTGCGCAAATGACTGGAAAAGCGACGCCGGACTGTCGCGGTGACCGGTCGGTATCACTATACTGACTCCCCGTTTGTGCACCGCTTCAGTGCATTCGGGCTGGAGCGTGTACGTCCTATCACACTCCAATCAGAGCCAAGGTAACAATGAGCCTGTTTTCCGCTGTCGAGCTGGCACCCCGCGACCCTATTCTGGGCCTCAACGAAGCATTCAACGCCGACCCACGTACCGACAAGGTCAACCTGGGCGTGGGCGTGTACTGCAATGAGGAAGGCCGCATTCCGCTGCTGCGCGCCGTGATCGAAGCCGAAACCCAGCGTGCCGCCCAGCACGCCTCGCGCGGCTACCTGCCGATCGACGGCATCGCCACCTACGACCAGGCTGTACAAAAGCTGCTGTTCGGCGCCGAGTCGCCACTGCTGGCCGCCGGCCGCGTGGTTACCGTGCAGGCCGTCGGTGGTACCGGCGCGCTGAAGATCGGTGCCGACTTCCTCAAGCGTGTGTCGCCTGAAGCCGTGGTTGCCATCAGCGATCCGAGCTGGGAAAACCACCGCGCGCTGTTCGAATCGGCCGGCTTCCCGGTGCAGAACTACCGCTACTACGACGCGCCGACCAACGACGTCAACCGCGCCGGCATGCTCGAAGACCTGAACAACCTGCCGTCCGGCTCGATCGTGGTACTGCATGCCTGCTGCCACAACCCGACCGGCGTCGACCTGAACCTGAACGACTGGAAAAACGTTCTGGAAGTGGTCAAGGCCAAGGGCCACGTGCCGTTCCTCGACATGGCCTACCAGGGCTTCGGTGACGGCATCGCCGAAGACGCCTTCGCCGTGCGCCTGTTCGCCGAGTCGGGCCTGGAGTTCTTCGTGTCCAGTTCGTTCTCCAAGTCGTTCTCGCTGTACGGCGAGCGCGTCGGCGCGCTGTCGATCGTCACCGCCTCCAAGGACGAGAGCACTCGCGTGCTGTCGCAGGTCAAGCGCGTGATCCGCACCACCTACTCCAACCCGCCGACCCACGGTGCAACCATCGTTGCCACCGTGCTGAACAGCCCCGAACTGCGCCAGATGTGGGAAACCGAGCTGGCCGAAATGCGCGAGCGCATCCACGGCATGCGCAAGCAGATGGTTTCGCTGCTGGCCGAATATGGCGCCAACCGCGACTTCAGCTTCGTTGGCCGCCAGGTTGGCATGTTCTCGTACTCGGGCCTGACCGTAGAGCAGGTCGCCCGCCTGAAGAACGAGTTCGGCATCTATGCGCTGGACACCGGCCGCATCGCCGTGGCCGCGCTGAACCAGAGCAACATCCACGTGGTGACCAAAGCTATCGTGCAGGTGCTGTAACTCATTGTTTTGCCTAGGGGTGGCTTGACTTCCCCTGGGCAATCAGTAAGATACGCACAGATTCCGCGATAGCTCAGTCGGTAGAGCAAATGACTGTTAATCATTGGGTCCCTGGTTCGAGTCCAGGTCGCGGAGCCAAACATTGAAAACCTCCAGATGCGCAAGCACTGGAGGTTTTTTGTTGCACTTATCCTCTCATGCCAGCGCACGGCTGCTGTATCGTCCGAGATCCCTCGACGAGCGCAGGCAAGCATGAAAGCCAACGATTTCACCCAGAACGCTCAGCAAGCGGTAGCAATCGCCGCCAACCAGGCCCTCCTGGCAAGCCGACAAGCAACGTTCGCCGTGGGTGGCTGCATCATCGAAAATGCCACTGGCAAGGTATTGGTCGCCCTGCACAACCGCGTGCTGGAGCCCTCTGCCAGCCAGGCGCAACCCGCATTCAGGCTCCACGACCCAACGGGGCATGGTGAGCGCCGGTTGGTGGACTGGTATTTCGACAACCAGCAGCGCCTTGCCCTACCCCCCACCCATGAACTGACCGTCATCACCACGCTCGACCCCTGCGCCATGTGCGCAGGCGCTTTGCTGACTGCCGGCTTCAATGTTGCCGTAAGTGCGCTCGACACCTTTGCCGGCATCAATCATGACGGTCGCTTCGAATTCCCCGGCCTGCCGGCCGCACTTCGTCTGCGCGCGCAAGCCACGTGGGGCTACTATGCTGTCGGCAGCCCTTTTGATCGCGACTATGTCGGGCCGACGCAAGGGCCGATCTATGCCGGCGAACGCATCGACGCCGCAACGATGTGCCTTACCCGTTCGTTGTTCGAGGCCAGCGTGAATCACGTGCACGACGAAAGCAGCAACGCCGGCCTCCCGCCATCTGCCCTGAAAGACCCTATCACCCTACCCAGCCGAAGCTTGGTACGCCAGGCCCTGGCGGGCTTGAGCCCATGGAGCCTGCGCATCAAAAGTGCAGACCCTCGCCTGCCCGGCATCGAATTGGCCGAGCCATTGGTCGACACAGCTCTCGCGGCAGATACGTGCAACGCCGTAGCCTTGCTGGACCCATTCGGCAATCTGCTGGCCTGCCTGGGCGGTGACGAAACGCGCTCCCCCATTCGCACTGCGTTCATGGAAACCACTCGCAGCTACGCCGCGTTACGCTGGAACCTGATGAACCATGACGACCCACAGGTCCGCGACGAAGCACACCAGCATCTCACCCACCCCCGTTACTGCACATTCGTCCTGCTCCGTTTTCCGGACCCGGCCGGCAGCGAGGCGGTCATGACCCTTGGCGCCTATGGCTCCACCATGGAACGGCATACCGCGCCGTCCTTCCCCTCAAGCCTGCAATATGTATTGCTGCCAACAGGCTGCACTGCCAGGGACGTTGCTCGACTGGCGCGAAACCTGCCGCCGTTCTACACAAGCAACGCGCAGGTCGCGCCTTGCCAGGTACTGGACCCGAACCTGACACAGGAAGTGGCGATCCGGCTGGGGAAGGCTCAGCGCTCCGAGCCTGCTGCCGGATAGGGCAATGTGACCGCACTGCCTTCATCCACCAGACTCCAGACCAGCAACTTGGCTGACTGCTTCTGACTGGCGTTGCGTGACACGCTGTGCACGGTACCCAGGGCTTCGTACCAATATTCACCGGCCTTGTAGGTTTTCTCCGGCTCGTTATCGAGCTTCGATACCACTGCCCCTTCCAGCACGTAGGCCATCACTGCGCCCGGGTGCTGATGCGCGGGTGATGCCTGGCCGGGGGCGTAGCTGACGGTGAGCATCACGGCGTTCTTGCCGGGGGCGTTCGAGGGTTGTTGCTGCTGCAGGACCTTGACCTGGTCGGCAGAGTCGCCGTGCGCCCAGGCAGGGGTTTGAGCGGCGAGCAGGGCGAAAAGGATGATGCTAGGGGATTTCATGGGAGGCCTCTCCTGGATGGCAATTGCCTGCAGGTTAGGCCTGTGGGACAGAGAGACAAATGGCCAATTCGGGAAAAAACCAAGAGGCCGGCACAGGCAACGGAGGTTTCAGCTGCTACGCCCGATCGGATAAAACTCACCGTGGCTCCAGACCCCAAGCCACTCTTCACCATCGATCTCACGCGGTACCGCCAGCTCTACCAACTGGTAGAACACGTTGCGATGAATCAGTGCCTCGAGGTTGGTGCGCATCAGCACATACGGCGATGGCTCCTGGGTGACCGGGTCGATCACCACGCGCAGCGGGTTGGCCGGCCCGGCTTCGACCTGGTCCTCGACATTGCTGGTGAAGCGCAGCACCTGCTGCTCACCCTCACCTTCCACGTCCAGCGCCACGGCCACGAACGGCGCATCGTCGACGCGGATGCCCACCTTCTCTACCGGGGTGATCAGGAAGTAGTCATCGCCATCGCGGCGGATGATGGTGGAAAACAGCCGCACCATTGGCTTGCGGCCGATCGGCGTACCCAGGTAGTACCAAGTGCCATCACGAGCGATGCGCATGTCGATGTCACCGCAAAAGTCCGGGTTCCACAGATGCACCGGCGGCAGGCCCTTGGCTTTGGGGATCTGCGCCAGAAGATCATTGGCCTTGCCGGAATCGCTCATCACGCTTGCCTCATTCACTCATACCCAGAAGGCTACGAGCGTACTCGCGCATCGGCGCGCCAAGCAAATCCTCCGGGGTTTTATCGTGGAACGTCAACAAACCGCCACGGCTCTTGATACGCGCAGTGTCGATCAGGTAGCGGGTGCTGGTTTCGATGAGCATCATCTGCACCACGCCGGTGTCCCAGCCCAGGCGGTCGACTGCCTGTTCGTCATACCACTCGTCGCCATTGCCGATACGATCGTCGGTGCGGGCGAAGCGGGTATACAGCACGTAGTCGGCACCCACCGAACGCGCCTGGGCGATGGCCTCTTCCAGGCCCAGTGGCCCTTGGGCGCGGCGCACCAGTGGGAAATACTCGACGAAGCTCTTGTAGGCCTGTTCGGCCACTGCGTTCTGCCGTGGCACAGGCCCCTTGCCCGGGGGCACGAATGCGCCCTGGCCGATGAAGATGAACGAATCGGGCTGCAGGCGGATCGACAGGGTGCGGCGGGTATCGCTGTGGTCCAACAGACCGGCATCGCTCATGTGGTAACGGACGCCCTCGCCCATATCGCTGACATTCATGCAACCGCCCAGCGCCAACAGCGCCAGCAGCAAAACCAGGCTACGCATCTTTCCTCCAATGGCCGGCGACGAAAAACCGGCGAATAGCCGGCGGATGCAGCTTTTGCGCCAGCTTCAGCCGCCGATCACCTTCATCACCATCACATCGCCGGAAAACGCCAGGTCCTGCTTGTCTGCCAGGGCCTTGACCAGCAGGCGCTGCAGGGCCGGCAGCGCCTGATGGCGCGGTTTTTCCAGCAGGTCGCCCACGAAATGGCGATTGCCCGACGACAGGCAGCCGTGCAGCCAACCCGTGGAGGACAGTCGCAGCCGCGAACAGGTGCGGCAGAACGGTACGCTTTCGTTGGCGATCACCCCGAAGTGGCCTTTGCCGGGTACCGCATAACGCAAGGCGGTGGCATCCAGCGGCGCGTCGACCTGAACGTAGGCATGCTTGCCAGCGATCAGTGCGAGCAGCTGGTCGAGGCCGACGAACTGTTGCAGGAAGGCGTTATGATCACGGGCCAGGTGGCCCATGCGCATGAGCTCGATGAAGCGCAGTTCGAAGCCGCGCTCAAGGCAGTAATCCAGCAGCGGCAGCACCTGATCGAGGTTGTGCCCACGCATCGGCACCATGTTCACCTTGATCTGCATACCCATGGCGTTGGCCTGCTCCATACCCGCCAGCACACTGGCCAGGTCGCCGCCCCGGGCGATACGGCGGAAGGCATGTGGGTCGAGTGTGTCGAGGGAAACGTTCAATCGGCGGATACCTGCCGCCTGCAACTGGGGCAACTTGCGCGTCAACAGCTGGCCATTGGTAGTCAGCGAGATATCGTCAAGGTCGAGCTTGGCCACGGCGGCCAGGAAAGCATCCAGGCGCGGACTGACCAATGGCTCACCGCCGGTAATGCGCAAGCGTTCGATGCCGGCGGCTTCGATCAGGTAGGCCACGCCACGGGCCAGGGCATCCGCCGGCAGTTCGTCCTGTGCTGCCACCAGGCGCTTGCCGTCTGGCACGCAGTAGGTGCAGGCATAATTACAGGCAGCCGTCAGGCTGACGCGCAGGTTGCGAAAACGCCTGCCTTGACGATCGACGATCATGAATGACTCCGGCATGGATGATGGGGGCTGGCAAAACCTGACTCATAAATCAGGTTTTTGCAAGCCCTATCCTTTTTGCCGCTTTCGGTGTCGCCGCGCTGTTGTGGAAGCAGGCATGTCAGTCATGGGGCTGCTGCGCAGCCCATCGCAGGCAAGCCAGCTCCCACAGGATCGCGCAACACTTGAGATCTGCGCTGTACATGTGGGAGCTGGCTTGCCTGCGATGGCCGCAAAGCGGCCCCAATAACGCTGACTGGCAGGCTTCAGGGAAAGCCTGCACTATCTCAGTTGGAAGGTTCCGGGTCGCGCTTGCGCTTGTTGCCCATGCGCACGCCGATGTCCATCAGGAACTGGAAGAAGCCTTCCTGATCCTCCAGCACATTGCTCCAGAACGGCGAGTGGTACAGCGCCACGGCGCCGTGCACCAGCGCCCAGGCAGCGCAATAATGGAAGTACGGCGGCACGTCCTCGAGCTTGCCTTCGCTGATACGGCCCTTGATCAGCTGGGTCAGGCGGTCGAAGTTGGAGGCACGGATGCTGTGCAGCTGTTCGACCATTTCCGGTACCTGGTTGCCCTTGACCACCTTTTCTTCCAGGCGGTCGAACAGCCGGTACCGCTGCGGATCGCGCATGCGGAACTCGAAGTAGGCTCGCGACAGGGCTTCCTTGTCGCGGTCGACGTCGGCCGAATGCAACAGCGCGTTCAGGTCGCGCTCGTAATCGAGCATCAGGCGCAGGTAGATCTCCGCCTTGGACTTGAAGTGCTTGTAGATCGTGCCTTTGCCGATGCCCACGGCGTCAGCGATCATCTCGACGGTGACGCTGTCTTCCCCCTGTTCGAGAAACAGTTTGAGCGCGGTGTCGAGGATTTCCTGTTCGCGACGGCGAAACTCACGGACCTTACGAGGTTCTTTCTGCATAGGAAGGACTGGATGACAATCGAAGCGGTTTATTATGCCTAACTTGCAAGAAATTGCACGGATCATCCACGCATGTCTGTGTTTCACGATGCTTACGGCCATGCGATGCGGGAGGAATGAAACGTTGGCGTATTCCAAATCTGTTTAAAAAACGATCAATATGCACTGGCACTGCACCAAAGCTGGCCAATACTTGAAGTGTTGGCGCGGCGCATCCCCCCAAGTGGCGCGCCGATAAAGGTGCTCAGGGACCGCGTACCTTTGTTTTACTCCTAATGGTCTTAACCCGGATTCCCCCCCCAGAACCCGGGTTTTTTTTGCTTACGTGACGGGCCGCCCACTCGAGGCTCGTGCTGAGCTTTTGATCTTGCTCTGGCTTTTGATCTTGCTTTTGATCTTGATCTTCGCGACTTCAGGAGGCCGAGCGAAGGGATTGCGCGCTTAAAAGCAAAAGCCGAAGCAAGAGCAAGAGCGCTCAGGCGTTGTATTGTGAAGAGTTGCTGTCAGGCCACCCGCGCCAACGGGAACAAGCGCTTGAAGTTGGCAGTGGTCTGTTCGGCCAATTGCTCATAACTGGCCCCGCGCAACGAAGCCACATACTCGGCCACCTCACGCACGTACTGCGGCAGGTTCGGCTTGCCCCGATGCGGGATCGGCGCCAGATACGGCGAATCCGTTTCCACCAGCAGCCGATCGACCGGCACCTGCCGCGCCACTTCACGCAGGGCATCGGCATTGCGGAAGGTAACGATGCCAGACAACGAAATGTAATACCCCAGGTCCAGCGCCGCCTTGGCCATGTCCCAGTCTTCGGTGAAGCAGTGCAGCACGCCGGCCTGCGGCAGGTTGGCCTCGCGCAGCAGCGCCAGGGTATCGGCACGCGCCGCACGGGTATGCACGATCACCGGCTTGCCGGTCTGCCGCGAGGCCTCCAGGTGCAGGCGGAACGAGGCTTGCTGCAGCTCGGCTGCTTCCGGCTCGTAGTGGTAATCCAGCCCGGTTTCACCAATCGCCACCACATGTGGGTGAGCGAGCTCGCGCAGCAGCCATTCCAGCGCCGGCGTTTCGCCCGGCGCAAGATCCAGCGGGTGCACGCCCACCGAGCAATCGACATCGGCGTAGCGCTCGCTCAGCGCCTTAACCGCACCAGCATTCTCGGCGCTGACGCCAATACACAGGAAATGCCCGACCCCGCGCTCACGCGCCGCCTGCAGGGCAGCATCGAGGGAGCCCTGGTGGGCGCTCAGGTCCAGACGGTCAAGATGGCAATGGGAATCTACAAGCATGGGATAACGGCACACATGAAAAAATGAAAATCAGCGGGCGCCCGGCAACTGCAGCCAGTGGGCCAGCAGCGATTCAAGCAGCAGGGCGCGGTTGAGGTTGGCCTTGCCCAGAACCTTCTGGCGCTGCTCCAGGATCCACGCCTGCACCTCCAGCACCTTGGCCTGGCGGCTCTTCTGCGCCAGGTACTGCACCACCTTGCGCATATCGGCCAAGCCTAGCCCCTCCTCGTCCTGGGTCAATTGGTAGCGCAGGATCAGATGCGCCCAATCGCAGAACCAGTCGAACAGCAGCAACAGCGGCACGCCGTTCCAGGCATCGGCCAGCTGGCTGGGCGATTGCTGCTGCTTCAGCAGCTTCTTCACCCCGTCGGTGACCAGCGCGCGCTGCTCGCGCACGCCTTGGGCCTGCAAGCTGACCGCCATCAGCGGCGAACCGGCAGCCAGGGTCAGCAACTCGTCGCGCTCGGCCTCGTCACTGTCGGGCAGCGCGCCGGCCAGCCAGGCCTGGCTCTGGGCCAGGCTGGGCTGGGGGCAGGCGACCTGCTGGCAACGGCTCTTGATGGTCGGCAACAGGCGGCTGGGCTGGTGGGTAACCAACAGCAACACGGTATCGCCGGAGGGTTCTTCGAGGCTCTTGAGCAGGGCGTTGGAGGCGTTGACGTTCATCGCTTCCACCGGCTCGATCAGTACCACCTTGCGCCCACCCAACTGCGCGGTCTGCACCACAAAGGCCACCAACTCGCGCACCTGGTCGACCTTGATCGGTTTGTCGGCTTCTTCGGGCTCGAGGACGAAGTTGTCCGGGTGGCTACCAGCCTTGAGCAGCAGGCAGGACTTGCACCCGCCACAGGCCTCCATACCCTGGGGCTGCTGGCACAGCAGGCGGGCCATCAGGCGCTCGGCCAAGGCCCGCTTGCCGATACCCTGCGGCCCATGCAGCAGGTAGGCGTGAGCGTGCTGGCTGCGACCGGCCAGTTGCTGCCAGAGGGCCTGCTGCCAGGGATAGGCCTCAGCCACGGCAACGCTCCACGATGCCTGGTAGCAACGCATCGATGGAACGTTGCACGGCCTCCAGAGGTTGGGCGGCGTCGAGCAGGCTATAGCGCTGTGGTTCGCGGTTGGCGCGCTGCAGGTAGGCCTGACGCACCGCTTCGAAGAACGCCTGGCCTTCCTGCTCGAAACGGTCCAGGCGGCCGCGCGCGGCTGCGCGGGCCAGGCCCACTTCGACCGGCAGGTCGAAGACCAGGGTCAGGTCCGGGCGCAAATCGCCCTGGACGAATTGCTCCAGGGTGGCGATACGCTCGACAGGCAAACCGCGCCCGCCGCCCTGATAGGCGTATGTGGCATCGGTAAACCTGTCACACAAGACAACCGCCCCGCGGGCCAGTGCCGGCCGGATCACCTGCGCCAGGTGCTGGGCACGCGCAGCGAACACCAGCAACAGTTCGGTGTCGGCCGCCATGCTTTCATCGCTGGGCGCCAGCAGCAGCTCGCGCACCTTTTCGGCCAGCGGCGTGCCGCCGGGCTCACGGGTCAGCACCACGTCCAGGCCCTGCTCGCACAGGCGCGCAGCCAGGTAGTCGCGGTTGGTGCTCTTGCCCGCGCCTTCGGGGCCTTCCAAAGTAATAAACAAGCCGCTCACAGGCAGTCCTTAATGTTGTTCGTCAGGCAGCGGCCGTTCGGCCGCTTGCGCGCCGCCGGCAGGAGCGTCCTGCACAGGCGGCTGGTCGGGCGCTGGCTGCGCTGTAGATTCATCGGCAGGCGCCTCGGGCTGTTCGGCCTCGTCGACACTTGGTTGTGTTTGTGGCTGCGGCTCTGACTGCGATTGCGGCGCGGGGCTGGAACGGTAGTCCGCACGGCGCTTGAGCTGGAACTCGCGCACCGCCGAGTTGTGGTCGTCGAGGTCGTCGGAAAACACGTGGCTGCCATCGCCACGGGCGACGAAGTACAGGCTTGTGCCATCGGCCGGGTTGAGCGCCGCGTGAATCGCTTCGCGACCGACCATGGCGATCGGGGTCGGCGGCAGGCCGGTGATGGTGTAGGTGTTATAGGGCGTCGGCTCGCGCAGGTCGGCGCGGGTGATCTTGCCGTTGTAGCGCTCACCCATGCCGTAGATCACCGTCGGGTCAGTCTGCAGCATCATGCCCAGGCGCAGGCGCCGCACGAAAACGCCAGCAATCTGCCCGCGCTCCTGGGGAATGCCGGTTTCCTTTTCTACCAGCGAGGCCATGATCAGCGCCTGGTACGGGTCACGGTATGGCAGGTCGGCTGTGCGCTCGGCCCATTCCTTGGCCAGCACTTCATCCAGGCGCATATAGGCCTGCTGCAGCAGTTCGACGTCGCTCATGCCGCGCACGAAGCGGTAGGTGTCCGGGAAGAAGCGCCCCTCGGGGAACACACCGGTATGGCCGAGCTTGTCCATCACTTCCGAATCGGACAGCCCATCCAGCGTGTGCTTGATCTTTTCATGCTTGGCCACGGCCGAACGCACCTGGCGGAAGGTCCAGCCTTCGACCAGGGTCAGGTTGTACTGCACCACGTCGGCCCGACGCCAGGCATCGAACAACTGCTCCACGGTCATGCCTGGGGTCAGGCGGTACTCGCCGGTGTGCAGGGGGGTGCCGGCCATGTTGAAGCGCCAGTACAGGCGCAACCAGACGGCGTCGTCGAGCAACCCTTCGTTCTGCATGCGATAGAACATGCGGTTGGGGGTGGTGCCATTGGGCACGTCGAGCAGGCGCTCCTGCGTCACGTGCAGGGGCTGCTCCAGGACCGAGTTGACCTTCCAGGCCGACCAGCCCACGGCGAGGCCGGCGAGGATCAAGCCCATTTCCAGCAGCAGCAGGAATTTACGTCTCACGAATTCAGGTTTCCAGTAACGTACGGGCAACGGCCTGCAGTTTACGGGTGAGCGGGCCCGGCGACCAGTTTAGCGCGGCAACGCCACGCACAGGCCAGACACCGTAGACGCTGTTGCAGACAAATACTTCATCTGCCTGCTCCAGCGCGTCGAACGGCAGGTCGCAGACCTGCACCGGGATGCCCAGCAGCGCTGCCTGTTCCAGCAACGCGGCCCGCATCACGCCAGCGACGCCACAGCGGCTGAGGTCGGCCGTGAACAGCACGCCATCGCGCACCAGGAACAGATTGCTGTACACCCCTTCGATCACCCTGCCCTGCCCATCACGCATCAGGCCTTCGGCATGTTCGCTGCCCTGCCATTCGGCACGGGCCAGCACCTGCTCCAGGCGGTTGAGGTGTTTGAGGCCGGCCAGCAGCGGTTGTTCCCCAAGCCGGGTCTGGCAGGGGAACAGGCACACGCCGTGCTCGGCATGTTCGACAGGATAGCTGGGCAACGGGCTGCCCTGCAGGATACGGCGCGGCGCGGCACCGGCAACCGGCGCGTAACCGCGCTGGCTGTCGCCACGAGTAAGGATGAGTTTGGCTACGCCATCACCGAGTTGGTTGGCGTAGCGCAGGAGCTCGTCGCGCACCAGCGCCAGGTCGGCATTGATCGCCAGGCGCTGGCAGCCCAGCGCCAGGCGTGCGAGATGGCCGTCCAGCAGGCTGGGCCGGCCCCCGCGCACGGCGATGGTCTCGAACAGCCCATCGCCGTAGGCCAGGCCGCGGTTCTGCAGGTTGATTGCAGCCGCCGGCTGGCCATCGATCCAGCTTTGCATCAACCGGCGAACCGGCGGAATACCAGCGAACCGTTGGTACCGCCAAAGCCGAACGAGTTGGACAGCACCACATCGATTGGCATGCTGCGCGCCTGGTGCGGTACGAAGTCGAGGTCGCAGCCCTCGTCCGGCTCGTCCAGGTTGATGGTGGGCGGAGCCATCTGGCTGTTGATCGCCAGCACGCTGAAGATCGCTTCCACGGCACCGGCGGCGCCCAGCAGGTGACCGGTCATCGACTTGGTCGAGCTGACCGCCAGCTTGTAGGCATGCTCACCGAACACACGCTTGATCGCCGCCACTTCGGCCACGTCGCCAGCAGGGGTCGAGGTGCCATGGGCGTTGATGTAGCTGACCTCTTCCGGCTGGATGCCGGCATCACGCAAGGCGTTGGCCATGCAACGGGCAGCGCCTTCGCCGGTGTCGGGTGGCGAAGTCATGTGATAGGCGTCACCGCTCATGCCGAAGCCGACCAGCTCGGCATAGATGGTCGCGCCGCGGGCCTTGGCGTGCTCCAGCTCTTCGAGCACCAGGGCACCGGCACCGTCGGAAAGCACGAAGCCGTCACGGCCCTTGTCCCACGGACGGCTGGCCCGGGTCGGCTCGTCGTTGCGAGTGGACAGCGCGCGGGAGGCACCGAAGCCGCCCATGCCCAGGCCGCAGGCGGCCATTTCGGCGCCGCCGGCGATCATCACATCGGCTTCACCGTAGGCGATGTTGCGCGCGGCCATGCCGATGCAGTGCGTACCAGTGGTGCAGGCAGTGGCAATGGCGTAGTTCGGCCCCTGCAGCCCCAGGTGGATCGACAGGAACCCGGAGATCATGTTGATGATCGAGCCCGGCACGAAGAACGGCGAAATACGACGCGGCCCCGAATCGTGCAGGGTGCGGCTGGTTTCTTCGATGTTGGTCAGGCCGCCGATACCCGAGCCCATGGCCACGCCAATACGCTGGCGGTTGGCGTCGGTGACCTCCAGGCCGGCATTACGCACCGCCTGAAACCCGGCCGCCAGGCCATACTGGATGAACAGGTCGAGCTTGCGGGCCTCTTTGGCCGACAGGTATTGCTCGACCTCGAAGCCTTTCACCGAGCCGCCAAAACGGGTGGAGTAGGCAGACAGGTCCGTGTGTTCGATCGGACCGATGCCACTGCGGCCAGCCAGAATGCCCTGCCAGGTGCTCGGTACATCAGTACCCAGTGGCGACAGCATACCCATACCGGTGACCACGACGCGTCTACGCGACACAGTACTCTCCTTTTCTAATGACAGAGTTTCTTGCCATTGCATTCAAGCAATGGAATGAAATGGCAACAAGCTCTTGGTACCCGGTGAACGAGACCGACCTGCAAAACGCAGGGTGCTCGCAAAGAAAAAACCGCACGCCGGCAAAGGCAGTGCGGTTTTTCCCGACAAGAAGCGTCGACTACAGCGTCTTAGGCCTGGTGGGCTTTGACGTAGTCTACGGCAGCTTGAACGGTAGTGATCTTCTCGGCTTCTTCGTCAGGGATTTCGGTCTCGAATTCCTCTTCCAGAGCCATCACCAGCTCAACGGTGTCAAGCGAATCGGCACCCAGGTCATCGACGAAGGACTTCTCGAGAGTCACTTCCTCTTCCTTGACGCCCAGTTGCTCGGCGACGATTTTCTTGACGCGTTCTTCGATGGTGCTCATACCTAGTTTTCACTCCTAATGGACATATGTCAGGCAGCTGGCCGGTGGCTAATTTTATAGAAAGACGTTCGCTTTTCAAGCTAAACGCACCTTCACACCAGTCACCACACCCGCTGCCTGGAATCTGGTTGCAGCTTTATAACGGATTTTAGGCTCGCAGTATGACTCTTTTTTTACGAAATCCGTCACATTGAGTTGCAGTATTACATGTACATCCCGCCGTTGACCGGCACGGTGGCGCCGGTTACGTAGGCTGCGCCGTCGGATGCCAGGAACGAAACCACCTTGGCGATTTCGTCGGCCTGGCCCAGGCGGCCCAGCGGGATCTGGGTCTGCAGGGCTTCGCGCTGCGCCTCTGGCAGCTCGCGGGTCATGTCGGTGTCAATGAAGCCCGGGGTCACCGAGTTGACGGTGATGCCACGCGAGCCCACTTCACGCGCCAGGGCGCGGCTGAAGCCTTCAAGCCCGGCCTTGGCGGCCGCGTAGTTGGCCTGGCCAGCGTTGCCCATGGCACCGACGACCGAGCCGATGCTGATGATACGACCCCAACGTGCCTTGGTCATGCCACGCAGCACACCCTTGGACAGACGGTAGAGGCTGTTCAGGTTGGTATCGATCACATCGAACCACTCGTCGTCCTTCATGCGCAGCATGAGGTTGTCACGGGTGATACCGGCGTTGTTGACCAGGATGGCCGGTGCGCCGAACTGCTCGCCGATGGCGGCCAGCACAGCTTCAACCGATTCGGCGCTGGTCACGTTCAATTCCATGCCGGTACCGGTGATGCCGTGTTCTTTCAGGGTGGCAGCAATGCGCTCGGCGCCGGAAGCCGAAGTGGCGGTGCCGATCACGGTCGCGCCCTGGCGGCCCAGCTCGAGGGCGATGGCCTGGCCAATGCCACGGCTGGCGCCGGTGACCAGTGCAACTTTACCTTGCAGGCTCATGCAAGCTTCTCCAAATCAGGCCAGTGCCGCGCGGGTGGCGGCGACGGCGTCAGGGGTATTGAGGTTGTAGGTGGTCACGCCATCGGCGCAACGCTTGTTCAGGCCGGCGAGGACCTTGCCCGGGCCGCACTCGACCAGGTTGACCGCACCGTTGGCGGCCAGGGTCTGCACGCACTCGACCCAGCGCACTGGCTGGTACAGCTGCGCCAGCAGGTCGTGCTTGAGAGCATCGAGGTCGGCAGCTACTGCGGCAGTAACGTTCTGCACCACCGGAATTTGCGGGGCCTTCCACTCGATGGCGTTGACCGCGTCGGCAAAGCGCTCGGCAGCAGGCTTCATCAGCGCGCAGTGCGACGGCACGCTGACCGCCAGCGGCAGGGCGCGCTTGGCACCCTTGGCCTTGCACAGCTCGATGGCGCGATCGACGGCGGCCTTGTTGCCGGCGATGACCACCTGGCCTGGCGAGTTGAAGTTGACCGCGCTGACCACCTGGTCTTCGGCCGCTTCGGCGCAGATTTGCACGACCACGGCGTCGTCCAGGCCGAGAATGGCGGCCATGGCGCCATGGCCGGCCGGCACGGCTTCCTGCATCAGCTGGCCACGGCGCTCGACCAGGCGCACGGCATCTTTCAGGCTCAGGCTGCCGGCGGCAACCAGGGCACTGTATTCACCCAGGCTGTGGCCAGAGACGAAGGCCGGCCTGGCACCGCCCTCTTCCAGCCACAGGCGCCACAGCGCGATGGACGCGGTGAGGATGGCCGGCTGGGTCTTGTCGGTCTGGTTGAGTTGCTCTTCCGGGCCTTCCTGGACCAGCTTCCACAGGTCGTAACCGAGTGCCTCGGACGCTTCCTTGAAGGTTTCGATGATCACTGGCTTCTCGGCGCCGAGCTCGGCGAGCATGCCCAGCGACTGGGAACCTTGACCGGGAAAGACGAATGCGAGAGATGCAGACATTGAACAAGCCCTTATGATCTTGTCGTCGGATAGGGTGCGCCAGGCCCTGGGCCAGGCGCGGAATCTGAAAGCTTGGATGAAGACGCAGACCAAGCGGTCACATTTAAGCACTTCATCGTCGATATGCCTAAGGCCTTTATTCCTTCGGCACTGGCCCTTTCGCGGGAAAACCTGCTCCCGCAGGGTTACCACAGGCCTGAACAAGTTTGCCCGCGAACGGGCCGGCACAGGCTACAACAGCAGGTCCTCGAGCCGCCCATGCAAGCGCTGCGGCAGGTTTTCCTGGATCTCGATCAACGCCCGCTGGATGGCACTCTGGAAGCCCTGCACCCCCGCCGAACCATGGCTCTTGATGACGATGCCCTGCAACCCCAGGAAACTCGCGCCATTGTGCCGCGCCGGTGCGAGGTCGGCCTGCAGGCGCTTGAGCAGCGGCATGGCCACAGCTCCGGCTGCCCGCGACAACACGCCCCCCTTGAACAACTGCTCGATGCGCGCGCCGATCATCGTCGCCAACCCCTCGCTCGACTTGAGCAGGATGTTGCCGACGAACCCGTCGCACACAACCACATCAGCTTCGCCGCGATACAACCCGTCACCTTCGACGAAGCCTATGTAGTTGAGCCCGCGGGCATTCTGCAACAGGCTGGCCGCCAGCTTGACCTGCTGGTTGCCCTTGATGTCCTCGGTACCGATGTTCAGCAGTGCCACGCGCGGCCGCTGCACGCCCAGGGCCTGGGCGGCCACCGAGCCCATCACCGCGAACTGGTAGAGGTTCTCGGCGCTGCAGTCGACGTTGGCACCAAGGTCGAGCAACTGGCAGTAACCGGTCTGGGTCGGGATCGCCGCCACCATGGCCGGCCGGTCGATACCCGGCAGTGTCTTGAGCACGAAACGCGAGAGCGCCATCAGCGCCCCGGTATTGCCGGCGCTGACGCAAGCCTGCGCCTTGCCGTCACGCACCAGTTCGAGGGCGATGCGCATCGACGAGTCCGGCTTACCGCGCAACGCCTGGGATGGCCGCTCGTCCATGCCGATCACCTCGCTGGCGGCCACGATTTGCAGGCGCGCGCGATCCGCAGCCGCAAGGCCGCTGACAAGATCTTCAAGGAGGGAGGGTTGACCGACGAGGGTCAGGTGCAGCGAGGGGGTAGCCGAAAGGCAGGCAATGCTAGCCTGGACAATGCTGCGGGGACCGAAGTCCCCGCCCATTGCGTCGATCGCGATGATCTGAGCGGACAAGGATTACTCGTCAGCGCCCTTGTCGATCACTTTGCGACCACGGTATACGCCTTCTGGCGAAACGTGGTGACGCAGGTGTACTTCACCGGTGGTTTTCTCTACCGACAGCGCGTTTTCCGACAGGGCGTCGTGCGAACGGCGCATGTCACGGGCAGAGCGGGATTTTTTGTTCTGCTGAACAGCCATAATTGATTAACTCCTAAACGTTTGGGTCACGCTTTAACTGCGCCAAAACACTGAACGGGTTGGACCGCGATACCTCGTCCTTGCTCGATTCGGGCTCGTCTGCGCCCGCCGGCTGCTGGCATTCTTCCGGATGATGAGCAGGCACGATTGGCAAGGCGAGCAAAAGCTCCTCTTCGATCAATGCCTGCAGATCCAAAGGATCTTCGCCCAGTTCCAGCACGTCATAGCCTTTCGGCAACGACTGGGTATTCGCACCCTCCTTCACCACAGCGTATGTACATTCGCTGTGGATCGGCAGGGTGACCAGCTCAAGACAACGCTGGCAAACCATCTTGACTTCGACATCCAGCTCGCTGTGGATAACCACCACGTGCTGTTCATCTCGTTCAAAATCGAACTTCGCCTGCACCGTACCGACATTGTCGGAAAGCGGGTCGCAGAGTCTTTCCAAATCAGCGAGCTGCAGCGAACCGTTAAGGGTTACGCCACGATCGGCTAATTTGCGCGGGTCAACGTGAGGTGGAATCGGGTCATTCAACATAGGCGCAGCATTCTAGGGATGCCCCCCGCCCCTGTCAAAGGAAATTCGGCGGCATCGTGCGTGATAGAATTTGTTCAACCGAATCAGGAGTCTACCATGCTTCCTCTGTTACTGGCTTCCAGCTCTGCCTACCGCCGCGAACTGCTCGCGCGCCTGCGCCTGCCCTTCACCTGGGCAAGCCCCGATATAGACGAGCGGCGCCTGGACGACGAACCGGCGGTGGAACTGGTGCGCCGGCTGGCCAGGCAAAAAGCCGAGGCCCTGGCGGGCAGCCACCCCGGGCACCTGATCATCGGCTCGGACCAGGTTGCGGTGCTGGGCGAGCAGGTACTGGGCAAGCCGCACACCTTCGAGCGGGCCTGCGAGCAGCTGCTGGAGTGCAGCGGGCAGCAGGTAAGCTTTCTGACCGGGCTGGCATTGCTGAACAGCGCCACCGGGCACTGCCAGGTGGACTGCGTGCCGTTTACCGTGACCCTGCGCGAACTGGACCGGGAGCGAGTGGAACGCTATGTGACGGCAGAACAGCCGCTGGACTGTGCCGGCAGCTTCAAGGCCGAGGGGCTGGGAGTGAGCCTGTTCCAGAGCACGCACGGGTGCGATGCGACCAGCCTGATCGGGCTGCCGCTGATTAGATTGGTGGATATGTTGACCAGGGAAGGGGTGGTGATTCCCTGAGATTTTGGGGCCGCGCTGCGGCCCTTCGCGGGCACGCCCGCTCCCACAGGCGTGTCGCAGCCTGCGAGTTTGGACTGCCCCCAAGAAGTTGGACACCAATCCAACCCTTGGGGGATCTATGGGTAAATACACAGAGCAGTTCAAGCTCACGACTATCACCGCTTACCTAGAGGGCAACCGGGGCTTTCGCAAGGTGGCACAACACTTTGGCATCGATTTCAGCCTGCTTCGGCGCTGGGTTGCTGGCTACCAAGTCGGTGCCAGCCTCAGCCCTCG